>DAOVLV010000101.1 GCA_030631085.1 Planctomycetales bacterium
GATACACAACGGGATGTGGCAGTACTGCGATAGTTACCCCGGCGCGCGGATTACCGAGTGCGAGAAGCCTCCGTTCATCCCGCCCGACAAGGAGTGCTATTGCCAGAAGTTCGAGATAGGCGGCCAGTCGGGCACGTACATCGAGACCGCCGCCCACGTCGATGCAACCGCCACGCCGGTGGTCGATATTCCGCTCGATGAACTGTTCATGGACGTGGCCATCATAAAGTTGCCGCCGAAGGGGCCTCGTGAAAAGGTAACCCTGGCGGACCTGGAGGCCGCCGAGCCGGACATCCGAAAAGGCGACGGCGTCATTATCGGTACCGGCTGGGACAGGAAATGGCGGGATGCGGATTTCATCAAGGCCAGTCCGTACATATCGCGCGAGGCCGCTGATTGGCTGTTCGACAAAGAGATAAAACTCCTGGGCGGCGACATCCCGGCATTCGACAACCTGGAGGACAGGGTGTTTCCATGGGAGAGGTTGTGGCGGGATGCGAAGTTTTTGCTTGCTCCTGTGGCGAATCTGGATAGTGTCCGCCGGAAGCGGGCGAAGTTGTGCGCCTTCCCGATTAAGGTCGAAGGCGCTATGGGTACGCCCTGCCGGGCGGCAATATTCGAGGATTATGATGAACAGGATTGAGAGATTACGCGAGAGGATGGAAAGCGGGGTTCACAAGGCCCATCGGGTCAGGATGTCGCTGACCGTTCTGGACGACGAAAAAATCGCAGCGGCGCCGCACATTATCAGGAAGGCCAAGGCGCTGGAGAAACTGCTGGCGGAGATGCCGGTCTATATTCAGGACGACGAACTGATCGTCGGTTTCAGGACTGTCTTCGACCTGCCGAACTACATAACCGCCGAGGAGATAGAACACCGAAACCCGCATATTGAGACCGCCGGTCGGCTGCATATATTCGATTACGTCTATAACCTCTGCCAGGACGGCCGGGGATATGGCACGGACAACGGCGTCGTCCCCGGACACCACAATGTAATGTCCAAAGGCTTCAACGGAATAAAGGCCGACGCCGGCAGGAAGATCGACCAGTTGCTCTCCGAAGGCGCCGGCGACGAAAGTGAGCAGGTGCAGTTTCTCCAGGCCGTCGAAATCGTCTGTGGCGCCATAGCGATGTTTGCTGCCCGCTATGCCGACGAGGCAGAGAGACTTGCGGCCTCTGAAACCGACCAGCAGCGCAAGGGCGAACTGGAGGCGATAGCGAAGGTCTGCCGGAACGTTCCCGGAAATGTCCCCTGTTCGTTCCACGAGGCGCTCCAGGCAGTGTTCTTCACGCACTTGGTAACGTGGGCGGAGGGCGGATACCTCGTCCCGGTCGGAAGGTTAGACCAGTACGTTTATCCGTTCTATGAGGCCGACATTGCCTCCGGCGCGCTCACGCAGGACGAGGCCCGGGAACTGCTGAACTGCCTCTTTGTGAAATTCAACGCCGACCAGGACAAGACGCACGGAAAGCCCAGTTACTACGCCGACACCGGCTGCACGATGGTCCTCGGCGGACAGACGCCCTCCGGCGACGACGCTACGAACGACGTAACCTATATGGTCCTGACCGGCGTCGGGACGGTCAGGATGGCCGATCCGAAGTTGCGGGCGAGATTCCACGTCGGCAGCCCGGATGAGTACGTTCGCGCCGCCTGTGAACTTATCAAGCAGGGAATGGGCACGCCGTCGATCGAAAACGACGAGACGATAATCCCCGCGTTGCAGAAACTCGGGTATCGGACCGAGGACGCGCGGGACTACGCCATCGCCGGATGCTGGGAGATACTAACTCCGGGCAGAAGCAGCGAGAAGCAGGGCGGATCGGTGAACATGCCCTATTGCCTGGAATGGGTATTAAACGACGGCAGGAACTTTATAAGCGGTAAAAAATGGGGGGCCGATACGCCGGAGTTGGCGTCCCTTGCCACGTTCGAGGATTTCTTCGACGCCTTCAGGAAACAGATAGCATATCACATCGAACGGATGGTGAACAACCACAACAAGGCCGAGTGGGCTCCGATGCCGTTTCTCTCGGCTACGCTGGACGACTGCGTCGAACGGGGCAAAGATATCTCCGAGGGAGGCGCGCGATACAACGACATCGGTTTCCAGTTGGCAGGAACCGCGAACATGGCCGACTCGCTGCTCGTCATAAAGCGGCTGGTGTACGAGGACAAGGAACTGACGCTGGAGGAGTTGAGAGACATATTGCTGAGCGATTACGAAGGCGCCGAAGACCTCCGGCAGCGAATCCTCACCAGGTTTCCCAAATTCGGAAATGACGACGACGAAGTTGACCTGTTGGCCAGGGAGATAATCCAGTGCTTTGCCGACGAGGTCTCCAGGCACAAGACCCGGTTTGGGGGTCATTTCAGGCCCAGGATATCCACCGGCGGCGGTCATGCCTTCACTAAGGCTTACGGCGCTTCGCCGGACGGCAGGAAGGCGGGAGAACGGTTCGCCGTCAGCGCCTCGCCTGCTCCCGGACGCGACATGAAAGGCCCTACGGCGGTTATCAAATCGGTGGCCAAACTGGGCCTGGAAGCGACCAACGGCGGAGCGAACCTCGACATGATGTTCCATCCGGCGGCGCTGACCGGAGATGATGGCACGAAAAAATTGACGGCGCTCGTGCGAACTTTCGTGGAAACCGGAGGGATGCAACTCCAGGTCAACGTGGTCAGCAACGAAACGCTCGTCGAGGCCCGCAAACATCCCGAAGACTATCGGCATCTGGTGGTGAGGGTCTATGGATTCACCACGTACTTCACCCAACTGCTGCCCGAATTGCAGGACCACCTGATCACGCGGAGCGAATACGAATACAGTGCATAGCGCCGCCCACAGCCCCGCGCCGAACGACAAACCCGATATACCGGAATCGCCGGATCGGGGCGACCCGCTTCGGGGCATGGTTTTCGACATAAAGAGGTTCGCCGTCCATGACGGGCCGGGGATAAGAACCACGGTCTTCCTGAAGGGCTGTCCGCTTCGGTGCATCTGGTGCCATAACCCCGAATCAATGCTCCGCAGGCCTGAGATTGCATTTTACCCGGACAAGTGCATCCATTGCGGGCGATGCCTGGAGGTCTGCCCGTTGCCCGACGACCGGAAACTCGACCGCGAATACTGCACCGGCTGCGGCGCTTGCGCAGAGGTTTGTCCGTCCGGCGCGCGAGTCCTCTGCGGGCGGGAACTCTCCGTGGACGAGGTTATGGCTGAAGTCGTCTCCGATAAGGCCTTCTACGACAATTCCGGCGGAGGCGTAACGGTTTCGGGCGGAGAACCGCTCGCCCAGCCGGCCTTTGCCTGTGAGATTTTTCGTTCCTGCCGGGCCGAGTCGATACACACCGTTCTCGACACCACCGGCTACGCCGAGTGGGAAGTACTGGCCGAGGTGGCGTCCCATGCCGACCTGGTACTCTATGACCTCAAGTGTGCCGATCCTCAAAAGCACCGCGAACTGACCGGCGTTTCAAACGAGGTTATCCTGGAGAATGCTCGCAGGCTTGCGCGGACTGACAAGGCGATGATCGTACGCATCCCCGTGATTCCCGGATATACCGACTCGCCCGAGAACATCCGGGATATTGGTAAGTTCGTCTCCAGCCTCGGCGATTCGGTGAAGTCCGTCGAATTGCTTCCTTACAACAGGCTGGCCGAGGCCAAGTATCACCAGTACGGGTATAGCGATTACGAACTCGAAGGGCTGGACCCTCCAAGCCGGGGCGAACTGCTCGCACTGGCGGAAATCCTGACCTCCCTGGGCCTGCGGGTTTGTCTCGCCGGCGATATAATTTGTTGAAGTGCACAGGGCGGGGGCATAGAATAATGCCGCAATGGCAGGAAGTTATATAAACACCGTCATGGCGTTTCTGATTCCGGCCGCCGTTGTTTCGGTTGGATGTAACGGGGCCGGCAAAGACGTCGCCTCCGGTCTTCAGAGCGAATTGGGTTCTGAACGTGCCTCGGCTTGCGTCAGGGCGGGGCAGCAGCGGGATGAATCGGTTCTGCCTCTTCTGGTTGATCGTCTGGAAGATTCCGACGCCGACGTTCGCCTTTTTGCGATTGGTGCATTGAAGAAAATCGCCGGTAAAGACCTTGGGTATCGTTATTACGCTTCAGAGTCCGAGCGGTCCGAGGTGGTGCGGAAATGGCGAAATTGGCTTCAACAGCGACAGGAGAAGATAAGTGGAGGGTGAGTATCGACCTGTGGTGGAATTTCCTGACACTCCGATTATGATGTCCATCGCCTCGGTACCGGCGCATCTCCCTCCGGTCAGGTCGGCGCTGGAGAGTGTTTGCAAACTGATGGGCTTCGACGAATCGACCCGTGGCGACATTGTTTTGGCAGTGGACGAAGCCCTGGCGAATGTGATAAAACACGCCTATCACGGTCAAAACGATAAACCCATCGAGATAACCTTTCGCAATGTTGGCGGCGGTGAATCCGCCCTGAAGATCGAACTACGCGATTGGGGCGAGCAGGTTGAGACCTCAAATATAAAATCGCGCGACCTTGACGACGTCAGGCCCGGCGGGCTGGGAGTTCACATTATGTCCCGCTGCATGAACGAGGTGAGTTACGTTCATATGCCTGACGGCGGAACGCTTTTGACAATGATTAAGACGCTGTAAGTACTGGAGCAACAAATGACAGAGACGAACAATGCAATTCGTAACATTCGATGGATTGATCCCGAAAAGACCGTGGTTGTCGTAGAGGCATCCGGCGAGATCGACCTCCACCGAAGCGCCGCGTTTCAGGAGGCGTTGCTGAAACCGCTGAAACACAAACCTCAGCGGATGATCGTGGATATGACTGATGTCTCATACATGGATTCGTCCGGCGTGGCCTCGCTGGTCAAACTTCTCTCTCGCGTCCGGCGTGACAAGGTTGATCTGAAACTGGCTGGACTTACGCCGCGAGTACAGAGTGTCTTTGAGATAACCCGCCTCGATACGGTCTTCGACCTTTATCCCGGTGTGCAGGAGGCGATTGATTCGTGAGCGACCGCGCGACAGATCGCAATTTTGTCGAAGCGGTCGGATCCCGCGCGATAGGCGCGGTCTCCTACCTCGGCGGGATGGCGATCCTGCTAGCCCAGGCAATCAGCGTAGCGCCGACGACGCTGTCCCGTAGTTCTGGTCGCAAGGCCCTGATCGGACAGATGGACCGTGTCGGCGTACGAAGCGTCGGCGTCGTGTGCCTCGTGCAGGTCTTTATCGGCGTGATCCTCGCGCTTCAATTGGCCCCGCCGCTGGAACCGTGGGGGCAGGTCGATAAGATCGCCAATATCATCGGCGTTGCGGGCTTCAGGATGCTCGGACCGATCCTCACTGCCGTTGTTATCAGCGGCTTCGCCGGCGCGTCTATTGCCGCCGAACTCGGCACAATGGTCGTATCCGAGGAAATCGAAGCCCTTCGCGCCCACGCGTTGAATCCGGTTCGCTTCCTCGTCGTCCCGAGGCTGATAGCGACTTTCATAATGATGCTGCTGTTGACGATTATCGCCAACTGGATGATCGCCATCGGCGGGTACCTTACCGCGCTGATGGTGCTGGACCCGCAGGTGGGCGAGTGGTACTGGTCGCTTATGCGGGATCAACTTCGTATGCGCGACTTCGCCAGCGGGCTGATAATGGCCGGCGTTTTCGGTGTGCTGATAAGTCTGATTGCCTGTTACGAAGGGCTGAGGGTTCGAGGCGGGGCAGAGGGCGTTGGAAAGGCCACCACAATGACCGTGGTCTATTCGATCGTCAGCATTATCCTGGCAGCCGGTATCTTTACGACAATCTTTTATGTGTTTGGGTTCTAAATGACACAAACGGACGCCGATAATTTAACTAATGCACCCACTTCGCCCCAGCCGGTGGTACGCGTGGTCGATCTCGTCAAGTGCTTCAGCGGAAGGGCTGTGCTTGACGGGATTAACCTGGATGTCCATTCCGGCGAGACGATCGTCATTATGGGCGGGTCGGGTTGTGGGAAGAGCACGCTGCTTCGGCACATGGTCGGTTCGCTCTTTCCCAACGAGGGTCGGGTCGAACTGCTGGGGCGGAACCTCAACGAGTTGGAAGAACGCGACCTGAACGCCCTTCGTCTGCGGTTCGGCATACTGTTCCAGTCGGGGGCGTTGTTCAACTCCATGACCGTCGGCGAAAACGTCGCTTTGCCACTGCGGGAACATACCAACCTCGACGAGCAGACCATCGACATAATGGTAACGATTAAACTCGAACAGGTAGGCCTGCGAGAGGCAGCGGACCTGATGCCGTCGGAAATCTCCGGCGGAATGAAAAAACGGGCAGGACTCGCACGCGCGACCGCGCTGGACCCGGAAATACTCTTCTACGATGAACCGTCAGCCGGGCTTGACCCGGTAACGTCGGCCGAAATAGACCAACTGATAATGGACTTATCAGGAAAACTCGGCGTTACCAGCGTGGTGGTAACGCACGAAATGGATTCCGCCTTCCGAATCGCCGACCGCATGGCCATGCTGGATCGGGGAAGGATGATCAAAATCGCGCCACGAAGCGAATTCGCGGCCATTCGCGACGGCGAAACCACCGGCGACGAACAGAACGACCTGATCCGCCAGTTCCTCCGGGGCGATTCAGAAGGGCCTATAACCGACCGGAGACTTTCAACAGGATACGAAGAGGATATACTCGAAGCCGCCGAGGGCGAATAAAAAATTACAAAAAGGCATTTGGCATTCGGCA
>DAOVLV010000063.1 GCA_030631085.1 Planctomycetales bacterium
CGTCGCATCGGCCACGCTGGCAAAAATGGGGCATAAGGTGGTTCTTCTTCAATCGCCGCAGGCCCGGGCCGGTCAATTCCCAGCCGAGTCGCCCCTGACCGATTGGATACCGGCCGACACATTCAAGACCTGTCCGTTCCTGCGAAAGATTAAAACGGCTGCGACGGATTCGGCCTTCCGGTCAATGCACTTCTACTCGGCGGACCTCACGCGCCAGGCCGTCCACAGCAGCAAATCCGCGATAGGCTTCACGCTGAAACCGGAAAAATTCCTCAAAGCCCTTGCAGCATCGGCCCGGCAGGCAGGGGCGCGAATTGTCAGGCTTAAAAGCCCTGTCGGGATTGACCTTCAGGAATCAGCCGTTGTATTAAGCGAAAAATCGCCGTCCGGGAAGGAATTTCGCGCATCCGTGCTGTTGATCGCCCGTGGCTCACCGGCTGATGCAATCGCCGAGGCTGGGATATCGTCGCAGTCTGCTCCGAAAGAACGGATGACCGTATGCGGGCTTGACGTTCCGCTACCGTCGTCAGCCCGGAAAACGCCGACTGCCTTGCACGTGGCTGCGATTTCCGGGGCGGAGAGGTTTGGGATGTTCTTCCGGGCCGGTAGCGTTTTGCACGTTCGCATCGTCTATCTCGCCGGAGCCGCATCAAACGGCGGCGAGAAACTCGTCCGGTTTATCCGGGACTTGCAGCAGGCAGAACTGGTGGATGCGAATCTGGACCTTTCCAAATCAACGGCTTCGGCCTGGCATCCGCCCGGCGGCGAAGCGCTCGACATGGAAACGCACACCGCCAAGCGGACGCTGCTAATCGGAACTGCCGGCGGTTTCGCCTCGGCAATGACCGGCGCGACGCTGGACGCCTCCATCCGCAGCGCATTGGTGGCCGCCGACGTCGCCGGCAGGGCACTGCGAAGCGACCGTCTTCAGGAAACCCTCTCCGAGTTCAAGGACCAATGGCGTAACACGCTCGCCGGAAACATCCGCCCGCCCGGAACGTCGCTGCAAATGATGCTACCCATGGCCCTGACAAACAAAGCAATGACCACCCGCTTCGCAAAAGCGTTTTTATACGGGGAAAACATATAAGATGGGCCACAGAGACACAGAGAGCACAGAGATGTATAACAAGATAAACGAAAAACACGAAACAGAACTTTGCTTTCCATAAGGAGATTCGCAATGATTCAACTGACGTGTTCCCAATGCGGATCTAATCTTAGAGTGACGGACAAAATGGCTGGAAAAAAGGGCAAATGCCCAAAATGCGGAAAGATGAATGTCATTCCCTGTCCAGATGATAAGCCACCTCCAGAAGAGCAACAAGATGGGAGCAGTCTTCGCGATTTGGCGGCGGCGGCCTCTAAAGCGTCTAGCCCTACACCTCTGCCAAACGTTGCTCCGGCGGCGCATCAACCAGCTTCGACGCCGGTTCATGGCCAGTCTAGCCGCAGTCGGAGGCAATCCAGCGAGAATCCGCCGAACTACACAGGTGTGAAATTCATCGGCTACTTGTTTATCGGGTTGGGAGTCTTGTTGTGGATTGCAGGTATGGTGATACTCATCAAGAGCTTAACCACTCCGAGCGAATCCGGCATGCACGATATTACAACCACTTCTCCCGGACAAACCGTCGTACGAACCGTTTGGACAGGCCCGAGTGGAGACCAAGTTATGTCTGGTGTAATCATGGCCATACTTTGCGGCATTCTTGGTTTCATATTCATAGGCGTTGGCCAATTATTCTCCTGCATTCGAGACATGGCGCAGAATTCGTATTACCTCCGACGGTTGTGATCTAATTCAGTCAATTAGTTGGTAGCGACTGCATTTTTCAAACTACAGGGGACACAGAGGTCGCAGAGAAAATACAAAATAAATACCTCTGTGATCTCTGTGTCCTCTGTGGTTAAATACAGGCGGTATGATTCGCATCACGCGGGACATTGCGATTGACGAAGGTGAGATTCGGGAGGAGTTTATTCGCGCTTCCGGGCCGGGGGGACAGAATGTCAATAAGGTCGCCACAGCTGTGCAACTCCGCTTCGACGTAGGCCAATCGGCCTCCCTGCCGGACGATGTTCGCGAGCGTCTGATTCGCCTTGCAGGCCGGCGGATGACGAGCGACGGCGTGCTGATTATCGAGGCTCGGCGATTTCGCACGCAGCAACGCAATCGTCAGGATGCACGCGACCGGCTGGTTGAATTAATCCGTAAAGCGGCAAAAAAGCCCAAACCCCGCCGGAAAACCAAGCCGACACTCGCATCGAAGAAACGTCGCCTGGAAACCAAACGCCGCCAAAGCCAGACCAAGCGTATGCGCGAAGCAGTTCCACCTTCTGAAGATTAAAAAAGCCCAGCCATTCGAATGGCTGGGCTTCCTGGGCAATCTTGTGTGCCGCTTTTTACCCCATCAGGCGGCCAAACAGCGCGCACTCCTCGCTGTTAATTCGTCAGGGTGTAATTCACCTCATTGGACATCAACTCGCCCCGCCAGGCGCGCAGGCCGAACTGGCTGCCTGCAAACGGATAAAACAGTTTGTAGTAGAAATTCTCGACCGAACAGGGCCTGGTAAGGCGTGAGAACGCTGCTTTTTCCTCCCATTCCAGTGTCCGGCCCGGCTTGAGCGTGACGAAATCCTCCTTCTTTCGTCCGGACTGAACCCGATTGCCCCTGCCGCGGCTGCCGCTACCTTTTCTGCTTGTATATCTATAGCCTATGTCATACGGACGCCCGGCGATCGTGATATCTCGTGAAGAGATATTCTTGAGTTGGACGTGGACGATAACCGGTTCGTCCTTACTGTAAGATTTCTTGCTCATGCGGATAGTAACCCGAAGCGGTTTGGAGGGCGCTTGAAGGGGCGGAACCTTTAAGATCATCTTTTCGGATACCGGTTTTGCCGCCAGCCAGGATTTCAATTTGATCTTGTCCCGGTTTTGCCGCCACCAGATCGCCCAGCGGTTTTCCAGCACGTCCCGCTGCCGCCAGGTCAGATCGTGGTGATATGGAGACAGTCCGACCTTGTGTCCTGTGTAGTGTTCCAGCAGCAGGTTGGCGTTGTAGATGTGGAAATTAGCCTGCGTCCGGCCATGGTATTTCCATTTGGGGGAGGGTCCGGGAACGCCCTGCCGGCCCCAAGTGCGGAAGTATGGCGGCACTTCGACAAGAGTATCGACACCCTTCTTGTCCATCGGCCTGGGCAGGTCGATGCCGGAGGCTTTAAAACCATCGTATATCCAGTCCAGCCGACTTTTCGTCAGGTTCTCCTTCGCCCACCTGCGCCACAGTCTCTGCGATTCTTCCCTCGCGGATTTTTCCTCGCTGCCGTGGAAAGCGTTGTACGAGCCGAAATGCCGGTTGACGAGTCGGCCAAGCCGGCAATACGCCGCCCAGTGTACTTTATGGTCGTTGTGCGTAAGATTCTCTATGTCGGTCAATATGCGCTTGCGAATCAGGACTTCATCGGGAAAGGATTTCAGGTTTTCCCAGATTCTGCGGGCGCCACGGGTATCATACGGGAAGTGTACGCCGGTGAGTTCCAGTAAGGACTTGGCCGCCTCTATGCTCACGTAGTACGCAGACTGCGAGGGCGGGCCCGAGATGATATGTTCATCCAGCATATTCAGCAGCAAAGGCACAACCTTTCTTGACTCCATCCGCCCGAGGTTCATGGCGACCCTGCCTCGCCCGTGGGAAGGCATATCGCCAAGGGCCTTGCTGATGGCGGGTATGGACTCCACATCTCGAAAGCGGCACAGGAAACTGCACGCAATTTCCCGCACGTCGGGGTTTTTGTGCGCCAGTGCCTTGCGGAAAAGCGGAACGGCGGAGATGTCGCCGACCTCGGCGGCGGCGCGGGCGGCCTGGTGTTGAATCCTGCTGTTGGAGTCGCCCAGGAGCGGCCAAATGTGAGTCACGTCCTGCCGGCGATGCAATTCCATGAGATAATTCAGGACCCGGAATCGGACTTCGTGGTCCTTGTGCTTCAGCAATTTCACGATCCCTGCCCCAGGCTTCGCCGAGAGCAGCGCCGCAAAATATGGCTTGAACTTCAACGACTGAGCGTAATCCGCGCGATTTATGACATATCTCGTCTCGTCTTTCGATTTCCGCAGGAACCATATCGCGTTCTTCGATAGGTCCGGCATGGCCCGAGCAGAACCCCAATCTCTTCCTTCGAAAAGGACGATTTTAGTTTTGGGATACGTCTTGTCGCCGACGCGCAGATTTATCATCTTGCCGGCGCTCTTGTAATAGCCTCCCACCACAACCAGCAGGTTGATCCGCACGTCGAAGATTTTTCCCGGCGCGACGCCCTTGAGTGTTTCGGCGACGATCAGTTTAGCGTCGGTCCGATTGTCGGACTGCTTGAAATTCCCCGGCTCAATCCGCGCGACGACCACTAACTCGCTTTCGATCAGTTCGGAGTCATACACCGGCGACCTCAAGTCCGCCGAAGCAGTATTTGACAGCAACAGGATTACGGCGACGGAAGTAAGCTTCTTCATGGCATTTGCTCCCTGCCTATGTCTTTAGACGTGCAACTGCCGAAAAGTTCCAGAAAATTATAGATGTCCCACGTAGCCCATCAGTGCCCGGACGTGCGCCTTTACCGTCTTCGCTTACGCAGGACGCCAACCGCGCCGAGGGTCAGCAACGCCATCGTGCCAGGCTCCGGAACGGTGATAACAAAACTGTCAGCGACATCATCGTAATTGCCGTCATGGTCCAGGTCTGCATAGAACCTGGCCTCGACGTAGGGGCCGATGACATCCACAATCAGGTATCCGTATTTCTGCCCTCCCCAAAGCGGGGCGCCCGCCGTGCCCACAATGACATCCCACGTCGTGTCCGGCCCACTCGGCTGACTGTGGCTGTATTTATGGTGATGACCACAGAAGGCGGCGTCAACGCCGTGACTCACGAGCGTCTGCCAGTAATCGCCCGACGCTCCGCCCAGGTCAGAGCAGGGATGATGGGTTGCCACGAATACGTGCTCGAACCCCGTGCTTTCGCTGAGGATATCATTCGGCCACGAACAATCGACCCACCCTGACGGGATTAATTCATGGTCGGAAGTAATGCTGATGAACCGGCTGTTGCCATGATCAAAGTAATACGTGAGGCCTTTTTCGTTAAACAGAGAATCGGGTTGATCGGGGCCGTTTTGGGGCATGTCCGGAAACATCTTTCGCCATGTAGCCGAATTCCCATAATTGATTATGTCGTGGTTGCCCGGAGTTACGTACATCGTCCCCGTGAAGTGGCTGGTTGCATCTATCCATATGCCCAATTGGCGCTCCATCTCTTCAGCGTCACTTGTGAAACCCGCAACAAGGTCGCCGGGGAAAAGGCAGAAGGCAGGGTCATGTGCATTCATGTCGGTGATAAGTTGGCTGAGAACGGCCACATTGACGGGGCTGCCGCGGCTGTCACACATCGTGCCGAATCGGAACGCAAACGCAGCGTCCACCGAGCCTAACAAGACCGCCGCCAACAGAGCGAGTCTGAAAATCCTGACAAGTGAAATTCGCTTCTTTGCAAGCATGGTGATGCCTCCTTTAGAAAATCCTGACGGTTATGGAGCAACTAAGCCAATGAACATTATATACTCCTTCCCATATTTCGACACATAACTGCCCGGAAAGTTCCTGCCGATTTGAAAAAATCAAGGCATTATCTTTTTTCCATCATTGTTCGGATGTGTGTCGTTGTTGCCGACGCCAGGCCGGGCAGATCGTAGCCGCCTTCCAGGAGCGAGATGATTCGTCCATCGGCAGAGGCTGTGGCGATGTCCATGACGATTCGAGTCAAGGCTGCGATGCCTTCGTCTGTAACGCCCAAACCGCCGATCGGATCGCTTGCGATGCAGTCAAAACCGGCGGAGATAACCACCATCTCCGGCGAGAATTCCGCCATGGCTGGGACGAGATGCTCGGTAAATGCTGCGATGATTTCATCATCCCCCGCCCCCATCGGGAGCGGGTAATTTATATTGGCGCCCTCGCCCTTGCCTTCGCCTCTCTGACCGTCGTAGCCCAAACCTGTCATCGGCATTGGATAGATACCGAACTGATGCGTCGAAAAGTAGAAAACGGACGGGTTGTCGTAGAAGATTTCCTGCGTCCCGTTTCCGTGGTGGACGTCCCAATCGACGATGAGTACCCGCTCGATGCCGTGGTTCTTTTGTGCGTATCGAGCGGCGATTGCGGCATTGTTGAAGATGCAGAATCCCATTCCGGCGTCGGCAGTGGCGTGATGCCCCGGCGGGCGGACGGCGCAGAAGGCCGAGGTTACCTTACCGCTGCAGACGGCATCGACGGCTTGCATCGCCCCACCGACAGCCAGCAATGCAATATCGAACGACCGCGGACTAATTGACGTATCGCCGGACGAAAGCATCGTTCGCCCAGCCTCGATATCCCGACCGACCTGTTCGATGTAATCGCCCCCGTGCGCCATCAGCAAGTCGTCAGCGCTCGCGGGAACCGGTTCGATATGCGTCAGTTCATCCCAAAGCCCGGCGTAGGCGAGTTTTTCCCATATCGCCGCCAGCCGTTGCGGGGATTCGGGATGCCCCAGCCCGGTATGGTGTTCGAGATACGCCGAATCAGAAATAAATGCGACTTTATTGCCCATTATCCACGGGTTCAAGCATTAGGGAAATGGCGTCCTTGAGATTTTCCCTGGCTTCGTTTAGTGTTTTCCCCTGCGTCAGAGCGCCGGGAACGTCGTCAGTCCATGCCACCCACCACTCGCCGCGATGTAGAAAGTTGACTTGATATTTCCTCATAATTCTATCGTTCCCTTCGCTTGTATTATGGCACGCCAATAGACATTCGTCAACCTACGCCCTACAGCCTACAGCCCACAGCCTATCTTTTAACTAAACAGCGCTTCGACGAATGATTCCGGGTCGAACGGTTCGACGTCTTCGTATTTTTCGCCGATACCGACGAATTTCACCGGCAGGGACAGTTCGTCCCGAATGGCGACGACGATTCCGCCCCTGGCTGTACCGTCGAGTTTGGCAAGGAAGATACCCGTAACGTCAATCGTATCGGTGAAGACTTTCGCCTGGCTGATGGCGTTCTGGCCTGTGGTCGCGTCGAGAACCAGCAGGACTTCGTGCGGAGCGTTGGAGATTTTGCGGGCGACTACATTGCGAATCTTGCCCAGTTCGCGCATGAGGTTGTCCTGCGTATGAAGCCGGCCGGCGGTATCGACCAGCAGGACGTCTGCGCCGCGGGCAATGGCGGCGTCGCACGCGTCGAAAGCAACGGCAGCAGGATCGGAACCGCGGGAACCCTTAATTATATCGACGCCGATGCGTTCGGCCCAGATGGTCAGTTGTTCCACAGCCGCCGCTCGAAACGTATCGGCAGCGGCGAGACAGACCTTTTTACCCTCGGATTTGAACAAATGCGCCAGTTTGGCTACCGAGGTCGTCTTTCCGGTGCCGTTGACCCCGGCTACCAGGACCACCGTCAGCCCGGTTTCGGCGAAATGAATGCTCCGATCCGACTCAGGCCAGTATTGCTTCATCTCGGTCTTGAGAAAGTCTATCACCTCGTCGCCGCTTTGGAGTTTCTTCTCTTTATAAGCGTTCTGGAGGTCCTCGCGTATCCTCATCGCTGTGGTTACGCCGATGTCGGCGAGGATTAACTGCTCTTCGAGTTCATCGAGAAGATCGTCGTCTATCTTTCGCCCCACCAGCAGCGACCGTAACGAACCGATAAGTTTCTTCCGCGTCCGCGCCAGCCCGCCGGTAAGATGCTCTATCGCTTTTCTGAATAATGCCATAAATCACGCTCTGCGTGTGGTGTTTAGTAGCCTGTGCTTAAATCCGAATATCGAAATCCGAAACAAATTCAAAATCCGAATTTTCTAATGTTCCAAACATCGAACATCGGAAATGAATGTTTGTTTTTTTATGTTTCGGGTTTTGGTCATTTGAATTTCGATATTGTTTCGGATTTCGATATTCGGATTTTACTCCTGACTACACAATCATCCCATAGGCCATAAGAATTCGGTTATCGAGTTCATTTTGACCAATAAACATGCGGGCTGGCGTTTGGGATTCCAGAACGTCAGTTCGCATTTTCTTTCTTATACTCTCGCTAACC
>DAOVLV010000310.1 GCA_030631085.1 Planctomycetales bacterium
TCCTGCTGTTTTCGCTGGAGATGTCCAAGGCGCAATTGGCGCTGCGGTTTCTCTGCGCCCGCGCCCGTCAAAACGCAGCCCGCCTGCGACGGGGAAATCCTTCCGCAGAAGACTGGACCCATCTGCAAATGGCGGCAGGTGAACTGGAAAAAGCGAAAATCTTCATAGACGATTCAGCCGAACTGAACATCCTCCGCCTGCGAGCCAAGGCAAGGCGAATGGCGGCAAGCGACGGGCTGGACTGCGTATTTATCGATTACCTCCAGTTGATGAGTCCGATGGGAAGGGTCGATTCGCGCCAGCAGCAAATTGCCGAGATGTCCCGAGGACTCAAGGCGCTGTCGCGCGAACTGGATATACCCGTCGTCGTGCTCAGCCAGCTCAACCGCGCCGCAGAAGGCAGAGAAGGACACCGCCCGCGTATGAGCGACCTCCGCGAGAGTGGCGCAATCGAGCAGGACGCCGACGTGGTCATACTCCTGCACCGCGAAGACTACTACCACCGCGACGACCCGGAATACCAGGAAGACAACAAGACCGATGTGATCATCGCAAAGCAGCGCAACGGACCAATCGGCACAATCCCGCTGACATTCCTGAAAGAGTGCATCCGATTCGAAAACTACACCGCCGAAGAAGCGTACGGATTCTGACCTGAAGAATTAGCAGGGATGCAGGGGATACTGGAAAAGATGAATGTCGAATATTGAACAGAGAATTTTGAATTGCGAAGTAAAAAACATCTCTCAAAGGCGGCTTGTTTTTTTTACTTCAAAATTCGACATTCTCTGTTCAATATTCAATATTCTTTTTTTATCCCCTGTATCCCTGCTAATATTTTGTTTCACCATCGCCAACCAAAAACCTTTGACATCCTCCGCGATGAAGGTATCATTCCACTCAATTCAGAAAAGTTCTGCGGGAGAATACCAAGTGAACCACATCTGCCGAACGGCACTTGCAGCAGCGATGCTTGCGTCTCTGACATGGACGGTGGCAGCCTCGGCCCAGACAAACCAGAAGCCTGCGCCCAATACGGTCATCGAGGTTCGCGTCGAGGGAAACAAGGTACTCAGCGAATCGGCTGTCCTTTCCGATGTCAAAACCCGCCCGGGCCAACCCTACAGCGAACAGGTCGTCCGCGACGACGAACAGCGATTGCTGAAAACACGACGGTACAACAACATCGTCGCCACAAAGACGCAGACCGACAAGGGTATCATCGTTACATTCACCGTAACGGAACGCCCGCTCATCGAGGCGGTGATTTTCGAAGGAAACAAGGCATTCAAAGATGTTACGCTCGCGGCGATGCTGACTTTCGGCGGTGGCGACCCGATAGACAAATTCCGGATAGAAAGCGGCAAAAGATCGATACAAAGCAAATACCGCTCCGCCGGATACCATTTCGTCGAGGTCAAAATCAACCAGACCGCCCTCCGCGACGCAGGGAAACTCGTCTATGAAATCGTCGAAGGATCAAAGGTCTCGATCCGGAAAATCCGCTTCGAAGGCAACTCGGCCTTCGGGGCACGGAAACTCAAAGGCATAATTTCAAGCAAGGCGAAACTCTGGCCTTTCCTGTCCGGCTCGCTCGATACCGAAACCGCCGATCGGGACATTACAGACCTGCGAAACTTCTACCGGTCGGAAGGATTCCTCGACGCAGCCGTCGATTGCAGGAAGGAATTCTCCGCCGATAAGAAAAAAGTCGTCCTGGTTTTCGTTATTGACGAAGGGCCTCACTACAGCGTCCGAAATACAGTCTTCCATGGAAACAAGGTTTTCTCGTCCGACGAGATTCGCAGAAAACTCAAATTACTGTCAGGCGAGTATTACAATGGACTGACGCTCAGCCGGGACCTTGCGAGCATCCGTAATTCCTACGGCGAGATCGGATACATTGAGGCGAATGTCTCGGTCAAGACCAGGTACACCGATAAGCCGGGCCTGATTGACCTGGTCTATACCATTAACGAGGCCCAGCAGTTCCGTGTCGGCCAGATTGACATTCGCGGAAACGACGTAACGAAAATGAACGTCATCCGCCGCCAGTTGCGGCTTGATCCGGGACAACTGTACAACGCCGTCGCAGCCGAGGAATCGCGCCGGCGGCTTATGGAAACCAGACTTTTCGGGAAAGTTACAATCACGCCCTACGGCGACGCGCCCGGCGTCCGAAACGCTGTGGCCGAAGTAACGGAGACCAAAACCGGCAATTTCATCATCGGCGCAGGCATCTCCAGCAACGCCGGACTGCTGGGAAATATCTCCTTTACGGAGCGTAATTTTGACCTCTTCGGACGGCGTGACCGGAACGGAAAACGCTCCTTCAGAGGCGGCGGGCAAACGATCAGTGTCAGCGCACAGCCGGGGACGAGATTCATGCGGTTTCACGTCGATTGGCGGGAGCCGTATCTGTTCGATAAACCTTACTCGCTGGGGACACGCGCGTTCGCGTTCACGTCGGGAAGAGAATGTTATGACGAGACGCGCTACGGCGGCGTCGTCAGCGTCGGACACCGCTTCAAAAACCGTTGGTACGGCGAGGTTTCCAGTCGAATCGAGGGCGTCCAGGTTGACGACCTCGACGACAACGCGCCACAAGACGTCCGGGACGTGGAAGGAACCACATTCCTGATCAGCGCAAAAGGCTCGCTGACCCGCGACAGAACCGACAGCCGGTGGCTACCGTCGAAGGGCGACCGCTTAAAAATCAGTTACGAACAGGTCATGGGCGGTTTCACATTCGGCCAGACCGAGGCCGATTACCGCATCTACCATACCGTCTATACCGACGCAACCGACCGTAAGCACATTCTGGCCGTTCGCGCCGCCGCCGGCGCTATCTTCGGCGACGCGCCGGTTTTTGAACGATACTATGGTGGCGGATTAGGCTCGGTTAGAGGATTCGATTTCCGCGGAATCAGCCCAAGACAGGGACCTGACGAAGATCCTGTCGGCGGCGATTTCAGAACGTTCCTCGGAAGCGAATACTCATTCCCAATCATCGGACGCAACTTACGAGGCGTAGTCTTCCTCGACAGCGGAACGGTCGAAAAAAATATCGAAATCGAAGACTACCGCGTCTCCGCCGGTTTCGGACTGAGGCTGCAAATACCGTTCTTTGGACCGGTACCCATGAGCCTGGATTTCGGCTTCCCACTCAACAAAGCCGAGCATGACGACACGCAACTGGTCAGTTTCAGCATCGGATGGGTGTTCTAAAGAATCCACGAGTTCACGAATCAATGAAGGAGAATCATGATATGAAGTCTTCCCGAACACTTTTGATTTTGGCGGTTCTTTTATTGGGCATTGTCGCTATTTTCAGCCGATCTTCAGCCCAGGATGCCCCAGTCGTCGCGGCGGCCAAGCCGACGCGTGTAGCCATTTGCGATGTCGCCGCTGTTTTTAATAAATACCAGCGAGCCAAAGATCTTAACGAAGAATTCGCTCAGAAGCGCAAGGTAATCGCCGCTGAGGATAAAA
>DAOVLV010000324.1 GCA_030631085.1 Planctomycetales bacterium
CCCGCCATCGGGCGATGACGCTTCAGTTTGCCCCTGGCGGTTACTTTAATCCGTTTGGCTACAGACTTATTTGTTTTCATCTTCGGCACAGTTATCACCTCACGCGGCAGGGGTATATACTCCGCCCGCCACAAAATCGAAATGGTATTGTAACAATCAAACGGAAAACGTAAAGAACTTTTTTAAAGAAAGGTTTCCGAGTGATCGCCTTTTTTTTCCGGCGGTTTTATCTGTGTATATTTATTAGTCCCATCGGGACGTTTGATAGTAGCCACGGGCGCAAGCCCGTGGAAAAGGGTTTCCCCAATCAAAAGCCCCATCGGGGCGATTGAACGCGAGAGAAAACCATTCAATCGTCCCGATGGGACTCTGGGGAATTTGGATTATTTCTCCACTTGCGCCCGTGGCTACTATCAAACATCCCGTAAAACGGGACTAAAGCAAAACTTAAAAACCGTCAGAAAATCAGGTCGCTCATATCTGTCCATGATGGCAGAAAACACTTGACAAGATCAGAATCGCGTGGTAATATATATAGTATAAAGAGTGAGATTGGTTTCGTAATTACGCTGTGCGCAGCACATATCAGGAGGCACAAACATGAGAATCTTTGCAGCAGTAGCGGTCTTAGGTGCGCTTTTGTCGGCGTTTATCACACAACCCGCTTCGGCGGTTACAGTGCCGGTGACGGACAGCACCTATTTCCTTATGGATGACATGTTGACGTTCAACTGGATGATTCTTGCCCAGAAGTATCCGGCTGTTGAGGTGCCGGCTCTGCCGACGGGCAACAATGTCGCCCCGTTCCTGCGGATATTCTCCAACGGCAACACCAACAGTCCATTGCTGCCGCCGGTGAAGTGGCAGGATGACGGCGTGGGTGGGCTATACGGCGACTTCAACGCCGCCCAAAGCGCCGGCCTCTGGTATGGGCTTGAGTACGAAAGGGGCCACGGGCAGAACCCCGACACGGTCGCTCGCGTCCTGACTGGCGGCGAGATACTCAATCTCATCCAGAGTATCGATCCCGGTTCGACCACTCCGGTCTTTGCCTTTGACCAGAATCAGACACCCAACGATAACCTCAACTCTCCCCTGCCGGATGGCTGGGAAACAACGCCGGCGCTCGCGCGGGACATCTGGATCAGGGCCAGGGTGATACTGGTCAAGCCCGATGCGGTTGATCCCGTTGACGGTCTTGACGCACTGCTTGGTCTGGAGGCCTATGAGGTTAACAACATCATCGACCCGCTCATCGCCGCCAACGACCCCGGCGTAGTTGTCTTCAATCTGAGCGACACGATATTCCTGGACTTCCCGGGTTCCCCCAACTGGGTTTATCTGCCCGGCATCTACCAGACCGAAGGTTTCACCGCCAACAACAACGGTGACGCGGCCAGGGGCGACTGGGGGGGGTTCTTCCCGGGCTTGGACCTTACCCAGTACACCGACTATGGCATGTTCGTCGAAGTGCAGACGCTGTTCGACAACGATGGGCAGGAGGAAGTCTACATCGTCGGCGGCATGTCCGGTGAGTACGTGATTCCCGAACCGGTTACTTTGTTCGCCGTTCTCGCCGGCGTCGGCGGCTTGGGGGCATACATCCGTCGCCGCAGGGCCGAATGAATGCTGAGATAAAAGTATTATCTCTTATCGTTTGCCTACCCGTTACTTACTTGCTACCAATCCCGGCGGATGGTGCCTTCAAAACTGCCGTTCCCCTGTTTCATAGCTGCGTTAGCGGTGTTTTTCTTAGCCACTTGTGAGTGCATTTGATCTGGTGGTGGCGTTTATATTCTTGCGGTGCAGCCACCCACAAGCGTCGCTGTTCTTCGTTCCGTTCCACTTGAAGGGAGCACCCTGTGGAACTTGCGGGTATAGTGGTTCAAGGAAACTGAACGGCAGAACCAGGAATCAAGGGTACAGATACTATCATAAATTCCTTGCCGTCGGATATGGGCGGTAATTAACTATCGTGGAAGCAACAATTATGGTGGTCCTGAATTGAGCGAGACGAAAGCAATGCAAATCAAACCGGGCAAGACGAAGATCGGTTGGATCGGTACGGGGATTATGGGTTCATCTATGGCGGGGCATCTTATCAAGGGCGGTTATTCGCTGCGAGTGCATAATCGCACGCCCGCCAAGGCCGAGGAGTTGCTGGAGGCGGGTGCTGAATGGGCCGATACGCCGTCTGCCTGTGCCGCCGATGCCGATGTCGTCTTTACAATCGTCGGCTTTCCCGCCGACGTCGAAGAAGTCCATCTCGGCGACAACGGTATCATCCAAACTATCCGTGCCGGGGCTATCGTCGTCGATATGACCACCAGCGCACCGTCGCTGGCGCGAAAACTTGCTGAAGCGTACGCCGCCAAGGACGTTTTGACGCTCGACGCTCCCGTTTCCGGCGGGGATGTCGGAGCGCGCGAAGGCCGGCTGGCAATTATGGTCGGCGGCGACCGCGAGGCATTCGATACCGTCATGCCAATGCTGGAGTTGATGGGCGAAAACATCGCATACATGGGGCCCGCCGGTGCGGGCCAGCATACCAAGATGTGCAATCAGATTCTCATTTCCGGTACGATGATCGGCGTGTGCGAGTCGCTGCTGTATGCAGCCAAGGCCGGTCTCGACGCCCAGGGCGTCATTAACATCATCGGGCAGGGGGCGGCAGGTTGCTGGTCTATCAACAACCTCGGCTCGCGCATCGTCCGACGCGATTTCTCGCCGGGGTTCATCGTCGAGCACTTCATCAAGGATATGTCAATCGCCCTTACCGAGGCAAAGGCGATGTGCCTGACGCTGCCGGGGTTGACGCTCGTCGAACGGCTCTACCGCGAACTCGCCGACGCCGGCGGCTCGCGCGACGGTACGCAGGCGCTGATCCAGGTACTGGAAAAAATGCAGTAAAGCGGAATACCTGTTACACTCGTAGTTTGAAAGGCCTGAACCCGCCTGCCGGCCGGCAGATCCATTGGTCCGTGTGGGCCTGTAGTTCCTGCAAAGATGAGCAAAAGATGAACCGTAAGATCAAAAAAGTTGTCTTTCCGGTCGCGTTTGTGGTCGTGATGACAGGGCTGATTCTGTCGGCGCGGACATCGGCCAAAAATGCTCCGGACAAAAACGCCCCGGTTATTCTGGTCAACGTTGATGAGGAGATGAGCGGATACATCCGCCGCGCCAGGGAGTTGGTTGCTCAGAAGGATTACGCCGGCGCAATCGAGATTCTTCAGCATCTGCTGGACCGTCGCAAACAGTGCTTTGTGCCCACGGAGGACCCTCGGCGGTTCATTTCCCTGTCGG
>DAOVLV010000191.1 GCA_030631085.1 Planctomycetales bacterium
ATTGATCTCGTGAAGGTGACTGGGGCCGGCCCGCAATAAGATGCGTGACACGCTACAAATGTGGCGATGTCGGATAGATGCTTGGATGATCCCGAATTCGTCTCGCTAAAGGCTTGACAAAGGCTTGCTCATAGATGCCACACGCCATTGCTACTCTGCGAAGTCCCGATGTACATCGGGACGTAGCACGAGCAACAATCCTTGTCCCGATCACATGCCGGCTGCACCTCGACCCAACCTACTCACTTCGGATCACGTCGCCCTGAGACAATGGCGATAGTATTCACTACGGCCGCCGTAGCCTCAGCGCAGAGAGCCCCATCACGAAAAGTTGCAGTGCGGCGATGCTGTAAAGCTTTGGCTAAGGCGAGGGCAGCACGAGCATGCTTGCGAGACTCGTCCTGAGGACCACCTTGCAGTTCCACTGCGATATATGCCTCAAGCATGCGTTTGGCATCGGTGGTGCTAGGTGTTGTGCTGTCGAGGGACTTATGGCGTTCACGACAGTAAACCTCTTGGGCCAAGGAGATCAAAACTTCGCGGCATAAGAGTCCGACGGTCTGAAATTCTTCCTCTGTAGAAGCCGTATCGAGCCTTTCCCGAACCTTGTCCATACCGCGATCAACTTTTGCCCAACCGGTCGGTTCTTCAAAAAAAACAGACCCAACCTTTGCACGACCTTGGCGTATTCGGTCAACAAGCGGGTCATACAATTCTGATATATATACACGACGAGAGCTATACGAAGGATATGCTCCACCGCTCCAAGTTCCGTACCACCGCCAGAGATCCGTGTGAGGATTAGGGTCTTGGAGACCGCGTTCAGCAAGTCCTTGCTGGATATTGATACGCCGCTGGCGATACTCGGGATCAATCTCCTGTATGCGGGGGCCGCCAGTGGCAACCGCGATCATCAAAGTTCGTTGGGCCTCGATTTCGGCGATGAGTTCTTCGTCTATCATGGCTTTGTAAAAACAGTCGGTAGGCCGGGATGCAGTCCCAGCAATTCAAAAAAGGTGGGACTCCGTCCCAGCCTACAATTTAAAATATCCCGTCACTTTTTCTTCGATTTTCTTTTTTATCTCCGTCAATGTTCGACGATAGTCGTCTGCCTTCCGGAAGTCGAGTAGAATATATTCAATTGGAACTGTGGATTTCATCTGCTCTATGTAAAACTCGGCCAATTTCTTGCGCCATCCATAAGAGTCGAAATCCGGCGTATATATGTGAAATAGGATAATCCTTTCATAGGACTTGTGCTTATAAAGAAGCCAATACTTTCCAGTATTTGTATCGGGGTGTGTTTGTCCACATTCAACCTCAATAGCAATTAGAACTTTGTTATCTGTAAGCATTCCGTCGCTTCTAAAACTATCTGAGGGGAGACCTATTATCGCTTGGTGGGAGTTTCGAAAGTGAACTTCATTACGCGCAAAATTCGAAAGCCACCTGCTTAAATCATTCTCCATTTGTTTCCATTCCATTTGATATTTTCTCCCATCATATTCCTCAAAGTGGGTGCCGTGGCCGCTGTGTTTGCGGCCACGTTAACGTTTGCGCATCCACATGGCCGCAAACGCAGCGGCCACGGCACCCGTCCTGTAAAAATTCCGTGTAATTCGTGTAATTCGTGGACTACTTTTCCACTTCAAACGTAAAACTCTTCCCTGCTGCTGAGACTGTTACTTTGTCGCCCGCCTCGGCGGATCTTCAACCGTCGTGGATGTCGCTGGCCAGGGGGTTTTCTGGTTTTTGTTGGATTACTCGCTTCAGCGGCCTTGCGCCGAAGAGATAATGAAGCAACTCTCCTAATACCGCAGCAGTGCTGCGATCTCGCCGGCGGCGGTGAGCGTCTCGATTGGATCTGCGAAATCGACTTCAGCGCCCGTCGTTTTGAGCATCTCGACTATCTCATTAACGACATCAACGGCGAACAGCGATTCCGAGCCGCAGGACGAGCACGCATCGACCGGACCGGTGTCGAGGTTTTCACAATCCCGGCAGCGGCGTCCTTCGGGGCGATAATCGCGGTTGACGACCATCTGTTCGATCCGTCCGGCCCGGACGGCGGAAAGAACATCCTCCAGACCCACCACGCCCAGCCCGCCGCGAAGGTACTCGATACGAATCCTCTCCCAGAGGTCCCGCTCGCTGAGCCGCTCCTGCTCGAAGAACAACTCCATTATGTCCTTGTTGACCTGGCCTTCACCCTTGCCCAGGTCCACCGCTTTTTCGGT
Organism: Planctomycetales bacterium; assembly: GCA_030631085.1. Lineage (GTDB taxonomy): Bacteria > Planctomycetota > Phycisphaerae > SM23-33 > SM23-33 > JAUWNJ01. Next base: position 2,238 of record DAOVLV010000191.1, read on the forward strand.
GGCCTTGTCGCTCAAGGCGCGGGGCAGGTTCTCTCGCACGATGCGAAGTATCTCCTTGCCGCCGACGAGTACGATGCGACGGAATTGCTCCTGCTTGTCCAGGTCCGCCAGTTCATCGACAATCTCGCGGGCGTAGAGCAGTAATTGCTTGTCGCGACGCCGCTCGTACCGCTGCTGCGACCAGCCTCCTTTCTTGACATGATTCTTCACGTTGCCCTTGACGGTCTCTACCGAGCCGGCAGCGGCCGACGATACGAGAAAGATGCGGGCCTTCTTGTTGTCGGCTACGACGACGGCTACATTTTCGTATTCGTCCTGAAGTTCCGCCAGAGGCCTGATGTACGGCGAGGAATCAATCCATACAAGGTCTTCAACCGTCGCGGACAACGGAATCGCCTCGAAGAAATCCAGCACCCAGCAGGAGAATATGCACAGCGACCCGCTCGTCAGCGGGTTGCGTTTCAGGTATTCCCCAACGGCCTGGACGTTCTCGTCGAAGTATTCCCGCTCATCCTTCTCGGCCCCGCCGCCTTTGAGCACGCGGCGGATCTTCTGGAACTTCTTTTCCAATTCTGCCGACGACTTCGGGCGGGAAATGTACACGCTCAAAAAAGCCCGCTCAGGAGCCGTTATCTCCGACAGTTTTCTCAAATCCACATCTGCGAACATTTCTTCTCCTGACTTATAGCAACAGACTCATGGTCCCAGAAATCCCTTAATTCCTTTTTTCAGTTTCACTGCTCTTTCAGCCGTGCGATCTGCGGGGTTCTCGCGGTAGATGTCAGTGATGTCGCCGGAATGGTCGCGCAGGCGTTCACAGAATTGACGTGCAGCCAATCTGTCGCCCTGCCTGATTCCCAATCGCTCGCACCAGCGCCGGTCAATCAAGAGGTTCCACTCTCTCTTGGCCGGCGGGGCGGTGGGCCGGAAGGAGATGTCAATCGTGTCGTCGCACAGGCCGTCGATATTGTGTATGCACGGCTTGCAGATGTCGTCGGCGCCCAGATCCATTTCCAGAAGGACGTCCCGATCGCTCATGATGCACTCCGCAACGGTATGAACGGCGTGTCCGTACGGGTGCGGCTCGAACCGCCCCCCGGCCCCCAACCCGGTGATGATATCGACAAAGTGATGCGGCTTTATGTGGATTACATTTGCCATCGTTTTTCCTGTAACTGCATTCGGGCCTCGCCAGCACGGATATTTGACCACAGAGAGCGCAAAGAGCACAGAGATATTTGTTTTCGCTACACCCCCACAACCTCCGCTTCCATCCTTCGTCCCCAAGGGACTACGGAGGACAAGTCGCTACGGTTGAAGGTGCCATCCTCTATCAACAATCCTCGCCCCGATTATCCGCCTGCTGTGTTATAATTAATTGAAATTATTCGACTTCCAACGGAACGCTACTGGCAGAAGACAAGCAATGAAAAACCGAACAACTAGAATGCTGTTGTGTGTGCTCATCGGAGTGAAGTTGCTTTCCGGTATTACCACTGGTGAGCCGACTGGACCATCGAAGAAGCCCAAGCCGAGTTCGGACTGGCCCCAGTGGCGAGGCGGTCCCTTCAAGACCGGCGTCTGCGAGAACAGCCCGAAACTGGCGGCCAGGTTTCCCGGGGAAAAATTGAAGAAAATGTGGGCCAAGAAGGTCCCCTCCGCATACGGTTATTCCTCCCTCGTCGTCGCAGAGGACAGGGTTATATTTTCCGGATTCCGGTACAAACATCTCAAGAACAAGTGGATACTGACATCAGGGCTTGGGCACATCTCGGCGTATAAGCCGAGCAGCCTGTACGCGATGACCGGTGAAATCGCGCGGGCCAGGGTCAAAAACGCGAAACTCGCCTCACTGAACGATTCCCAGAAGGAGCGGTTGGCCGACTTAATATGTATTCCGTTCGCCTCGCGGGAAAAACTTCTTGGAAAGATTAAATCCATTGGACTCGACGCCCGGCAGGTATCTCTTCTGGAACCTTTTATCAAAAAATCCGACAAACTCCGACTTGCCGAATCCACGGTCTGGTGCCTGGATGCCAAGACGGGCCGGATTCTGTGGCACACGCCGCTGGGAATAGAGCACCACAAGTCGGGCAACGCAAACTGGTTCACTCTCGGTACCCCTGCAATAGCGAACGGCCGGGCATACATATACGGCCCGCGGATGTACTGTCTGAATCTTCGGGACGGCAAGATCATTTGGAAGAGCAAGCATCAGATTTCTCACCATTACTACTATTTTTCCTCGCCCCTGCTGGTGGATGGCGTCGTTGTGGGCTACTACTCCGCCTGGGACGCCGCAACAGGACGTCTGCTGTGGTCCCATCCCGAGCAGATGGATTATTACTGCGGTTTAGAGGGCTGGGAGTGCGCCTCGCCGACCGCCTGGAGGTCCGGTTCAAAGACTTACGCGCTGCTCACCAATACCAAAGCAAAGGTTCTCTGCGTTGAACTGAATTCCGGCAAGTTCGTATGGCAGGGGAAGCGGCATCTGTTCACCCGCTATCGGACGCCCGCCGTACGGGGCAATCTGGTCGTGAATATCGACGGTAAGGGCCTTTACTGTGCTACGCTGACCACCAGCGACCCCAAGACGCTCTGGCGCGCCCAGGAGATCAAGGCGCCCTACGACCAGGGGCGGAGCGTTGCCGTCTCCAAGAATTACGTCTTTGCCATGGGTTCCAAAGCCTTGGCCTGCTACGACCTGAGAAGCGGCAAGCGGATTTGGATGCAGAAAAGGCGGGGCAGAGGCG
>DAOVLV010000433.1 GCA_030631085.1 Planctomycetales bacterium
AGCGCAATTTTTCGCGCGTCGTCGGTAACGTATCCGATATTTTCGACGCACGGATTGCCCTCGACGCTGCACGTTAATCCATAGGCTGACAGGACGACGGCGATTCGCTTATTCAGAATCACCGCCGGCAGTTTCGGCGAAGTCGGTTTCGCATCCGCGCCTGCCCGTTGAGTTAATCGAACTTTTCTCGCATTCGCGCCAAGCCCGAACGCGAAATTTCCTGTAATTATGGGGCTGGCGGGTTTGAGCGGGCGGAGTGCATTCTTTCCGAACATTTCTTCGACCATTTTTCCGGCAGCGGCGTGAAAATCACCGCGCCCGATAGCGGGATCAATCAGCAGTGTCCCGCCGGATTCGATATATCTGCGAATGTTCGTCAGTTCAGTCTTTGAAAATTTCGGCGGTGTGTTGCCTGTCAGCCACAATAGCGTAATCGAAGACGCGATTGGTTTGGTCGGGTCCGACGGCGGGAGTTCTTTCAGCCCAATCGGCAGGCTTTGGGCAAGTGTATCACCAAGCCGATTAATCGCCAGAGGGCAGACATTGTAGTCGCCGTTATATTTGAGCCTGGCGACGTTGATGAATCGTTTCGCCGGTGGTGGGGGCGTGGTTTTCTGGCGTGCGGCGAAGCGTCCCGGAGGCAATTTCCCCCCGCCGGAGTAAAAGATGATATTTCCCGCCAGTGCGAACAGATGCTCGTATTTCCGTCGGCGTCCCTGATGCCACGCGCCGCTGACGTCTTCGGCGAGGATAAAGATTCGCGTCCGGCATCCGTCGCCGACACCGATAATCTTCGGGCGATGTTCACCGGCAATACGGAATCGCAGATTGAAGACGGGATGGTCCGGGCCGATGTCCTGCCGACGGTAATCGGGGAAAAGCCTGAGGAAGTATCGCTGGAATGCTTCAGCCAATTTTTTATCCCCAAGCCTCGGCTGGACGAGGCACGTCCCGCCGTTGCGGATGAAGCGTTTGAACTTTTCGGACATATTGCGTGGCATGGCCGTCTTGCCCGTGCCACCGTTAATATACAGTAGTGTTTCGGTTGGAAATTCTCCGGACATTTCGCTGTTTGTCTGTTGCCATGCGAGGCCTCTGCCAAGGGTCCGCGACATCCACCTTGTTACATTTGCGGCATCGCGCGGGTCCGTTCCCTGATGTTTTTCCAATTCGAGGCGGTTTATAATGATGGGCGTGGAAGCCCTTGCCATGCACAACAAGGCAAAGGAGGTGTCTATAACTGAATTTCCCCATGACCCGTCGGGCTTCTGTCTGGTCAGGAAAAGTCGGCACATTTCTTCGGTATAATCGTGGCTGACGAATGTTCGCATCCCCGCTTCGTAACCTGCCCGCTGGAGACAGAAGAGGTAGTAATACAATTGCCCCTGCATGGTCATCCATATGTATCGCGGGTTTTTGTCGATTTTGTAATTTGTTTGAAGCCAGGTAAGTCCGCCACGGATTTGTCGGGAAAATGCGAGGCGTCCGCTGGTGCGGCGTTTATCGGGGCCGAAGGCCTGTTCGCGCAAATAACTTAATTTGTCGGCGAGAATGAAGAAACTCGCCACCCCGGCTGCGGTCATCGAGCCGTGCGAATCGGCCCTTTGCGGCTTTTTGCCTGCGATTGGAGGCTGATATCCCCATCCGCCGTCTTTGTTCCGGAGCCTGCGCCAGTACGGCTCTGCTTTCATCCAGACAGTTCGCGGTACCGGTATCCCTGATTCTTCCGCCTCCCGCAGCGCCAGTATCGCCAGTTGGCTGTTGGATGCGTCGGTCCATTCTGGTTTCAGGCGTGCCATTGCCGATGCCGGCCCGTATCCCCATCCGCCGTTGTTGTGTTGGTGTTTTAT
>DAOVLV010000107.1 GCA_030631085.1 Planctomycetales bacterium
GCCTGGTAACCCTTCAGGGCGAACCCTGCGTCCACATCGGGATAAGGATAAAGGAACAGTTGACCTGTAATATGGAAGAAACCTCCGGGGACTCCCGGGACATCCATTCGGTCATGGTATTGGGATACGTCAACGGTGGTTACTATTACGTCCCGTCCGCCGATGTCCTGCGGGCAGGGGGATACGAGGCGGAGTATTACTTCTACAATAACTGGGCCGGGCCGTATAAAAGCGATATCGAAGACGTCATCGTCAACAGCGTGCTGGAACTATAGGGCCTGTTGCCAATCTAAAAACACTTTTCAGGAGCCGGAAACATGGCGAGTAACAAGAAAGTTCGTTTCGGAATTATCGGATCAGCCGGACTGATCGGAAATTATCACACCGACACACTGACCAAGGGCGAAGGCCCGTACGAATTAACGGCAGTTTGCGACATCAACGAATCGCGCGTGCGAAACCAGGCCGAAACACTCGGCGTCTTCGGCACGACGCAGGTGAGCGAACTGGTGGCCCGCGACGACGTCGATGCGATAATCGTCGCTACAGCCCATCCGCTTCATACCGCCGGCGTCATTGCCACGGTCGAGGCCGGTAAGGACGTACTGACCGAAAAGCCCCTCGCCGCTACGCCCGCCGACGCTCGAAAGTTGGTAAAGGCCATCAATCGCAAACGCCGCATCGGCGGGATCCACTACCAGGCGCGGGCAAATCCTTCCGTCCGGAAGGCCAGGCAGATGATAGATTCCGGTGAACTGGGCAGGATACTGAGCATTCGCGTTACCGGTTCGTTTTACAAGAGCGACTACTACTACAGCCTCGGCGGGTGGCGAGGTACGTGGGCCGACGAGGGCGGCGGCGTGCTGATTAACCAGGCCCCCCACGAGATAGACCTGATGTGCTACCTCGCTGCCGGTTCGGCGCCGGCTGAACTTGTCGGGCGATGGACCAACCTCTATCACGACACCAGCCAGGTCGAAGATTTCGCCTCGGCGGCGGGGGTTTTCCCCAACGGCGTGGAGTTCACGCTGAACGTCAGTGTGGCCATGCACGCCGATACCAAGCGGATCGAGATTTTCGGCACTGCCGGCGCGCTGACACTACAGGACGGCAAGTTCACCCGCTACGTCCGATACGAAAAAGACCTGGCGGATTTCGCCCGCACTTACGCCGGCCCCGACCCTTACGCCGCCCCGGAGGTCCACGACCAGCCGCTACCCGAGGTCGGCGACAACGACCCGTCATTGATTCACAAGATGTTCGCCGAAGCCGTTCTTACCCGCAAAAAAGCCAAAATGTTGGTGTCCGCCGCTGAGGGGCTTTGGTCAATGGAGACAATCAACGCGATTTACCTGTCGGGGTATCTTGGCAAAAAGGTCAAACTCCCCGTCAGCGCCGCACGGTACGACAAAATGCTGGCCGACCTTATCGCCAACGCCAGAGAAGTCTCCCGCCCGCAGCGCGAGTCAGAAGAAGGACGAATCGCCACGTAAGTTGACAGGTGGCGTGGTTTTTTTATAAGCGCTAAACGGCAAGCCATACGGCTTGCCGTTTAGCGCTTTTCATTTCCCGCGCCGAGGCGATTGAACGCTTGGTTTCGTCGTCGGTTTTGACGTTGGGGCGGTTGTCGGGTTCGGGTTCCATGTCAGCGTGCTGGTTACCAGGTAGTGGTCGGACGCATTGGATTTTATGATTTTGCTCGCCAGCGTTTTGATATGGGCGTTGCAGAAGATGTAGTCTAGGCGGTACTTCCATTCCGTGTTCCGGTACCGCCAGCGCCAGGTTGTATGCGTATTAGCGCCCCGTGTTACCGTTGCGAAACTGTCGGTAAAACCATGCTTTACCAGAAAGACCGGAACAGTCATGTATGGCGGGCTGTTGAAGTCGCCGATGAGAATCGTTGGCAGGGTTTTATCCAGATTGTCGTGGATGTACTTGATTTCGCGGGCACGGATGGTTTCGGTTTGGAAGAACAGTTTCAACAGTTCGATGCCGCTCTCGCCGCGGCGGGGAACTGTCGGATGTAAATGGATGTTGGCGACCTGGACCTTTTTCCCGCCCAGTTTCGTATGGAACAGGAGCGTTCCGAAGTATCCGTGTTTTCGCGGCAGGTATCGTGGTTTTTTTATGGGCGACTTTGACAGGACGCCGTAGCCGCCTGCCGCCTGGCTGTTGCGGAAGTACATATAGCGATATTTCCGGCGCAAGGCCCGGCGCAGGTGTTTTTCGCTCCGCCGGTTGGTTTCCTGTAGGCAGACGAGGTGCGCGTCGGCCTTTCGGATTGTTTTGACTACTTCTTTGAGGTTCACGTTTCCGTAGTTGATGTTATAGGTGGCGGCAGAGAACTTGACGGTCGGTTTGGTGGTCGGTTCTGACGCAGGATTGGTTGTTGTTCCGGGCAAGTATGCAACCACCCAGAGAACTGCTGCTGAAAGGACAATTCCCAACCGTTTCAATACTATATCTCCCTGTCGGCAGGCGCGGTTAAAAGCACACAACAAAAAGAAATTTACCGCAGAGCACGCAGAGACCACAGAGAAAGTATTGTTGTTTGGTTCGGATTTTTTATTTCTCTGCGTCCTCTGCGATCTCTGCGGTTCACTCTGTTGTGGTCTCTGCGACTACTCTGCTCCGGTTTCTTTCCGTTTAGTGGCCGCCAGCGTGCGCATGGTTTCCATTTTTTGTCGGACTTCCTGTGCCATTCGGCTGTTGGGATACTCGCCGACAATCTGTCGTCCTATGGCGATTGCCGCATCCCAATTCTGGTCGGTAACGCGAATGGCGAACTGTACGCCGAAGTTGTGCAGTTTGGCCTTGAATACGCCGCGAGCGGATTCGGCCATGGCGGCAGCCTCCTGCGGCGTGAGGTACTTGTCCAGTTCACGCAGCAGTTCTATGGAGCGATCGACATCTCCGCTTTTGACGGCCTGTCCGTAGTTTTCGAGCAGGTCGCGTTTATGTTTTGTGCGAGCGTCGCTGATGAGTTGCCCAAGTGCGGCGATTTTGGGGTTATCCGGGAGTAGTTGCAGCAATCGGCGGGTCTGGCGCGACGCACCGGACCAGTCGCGGAACTCGATGAGTTTTCCGATTCGCCCCAGGGCGGCATCGACCTTCTGCTCGTTCGTCGTGGCCTTGGCCCTGACGATCTCCTTGCGCATCTGCTCGACCTGCTCGGTGTGCCCGAATCGTTTCTCGATGTCGCCGGCAAGTTTTTCTGCGCCGGCGTAATCCTGCCCAATCAGGTATTCATGGAGCAGTGCATCCATCGCCTCGGTTTCGGCCCGTCGGAACAGCAGGCTTCTTGCGGCATCGGACATTTGCGAAAGTTCGATCAATCGACGGTCGGATTCGTGGGCCGCTTCCAGTAGAGATTCGATGCGTTTGAGGTGGTCGGTCAGAGGCCTGGCGTCGTGCTCGCCACTGACGATAGCCTCGATCATTCCGCGAAATACCAGCACCAGCGCCGCTATTGAGACCATGACCAGCAGCGCTAAAACCAATATCGCCACCCTGTAAATCGCCAGTTCCCCCGTCAGTGCGATGCAGACGTACGCAGTCGTAGCCACAAAGGCAACGCCCAGAAACGCCAACGCGATAAGCGACCAAATCCTGGCGAGAGTTACGACCCATGTAAATCGACTGCGATCATTGGGCATCGAAGTACTCCTTCACTCATCGAATAATATCACCCTTACCGAAGTGCTTCTGACTACTGCTCTAACGTTAATTCTAGTACCAATAAGGTCCGAAGTCAAACCCGACGCGAGAGGCAATTGGCATTGGGCATTGGCGGCATTGGGTTTGTGAAAGTTTTTCTGTTTAATTCCGCGAGTCAATAAAATTTAACAATTATAAGAATTCGACGTGCAACGACCCCCTTACCACCAATGCCAAATGCCGAATGCCAAATGCTTGACTTGCGGGCGTTGGGCGTCTAAATTGTTTTCTCTGCAATCGAGTCTGATTGAATAAGACAGGAGTAAATCGTGGGATATAACTGTGTAGTATGCGTAAAACAGGTGCCCGATACCAAGCGGATCACCGGCGAAGCGATGACCGAAGAAGGTACGGTTAACCGCGCCGCCTTACCGGCGGTCTTCAATCCCGAAGACCTCTACGCACTCGAGCAGGCATTGGCAGTGCGTGATGCGCACGGCGGGACGGTAACGCTCATTACGATGGGGCTACCGGCGGCTTCGGAAGTCCTCCGCGACGGACTATATCGCGGGGCCGACAGGGCGATTTTGATAACCGACCGACGAGCCGCTGCCTCCGATACGCTGGCGACCAGTTACATCCTCTCCTGCGCCGTCAAAAAACTCGACCCCGACATCGTATTCTGTGGCAGACAGGCGATCGACGGCGATACCGCACAGGTAGGGCCTCAACTGGCCGAAAAACTCGATATGACGCAGATTACGTATCTGGAAGAGTTGATTTCGCTGGAAGACAAGGCCATCTGTATCCGCCGAAACGTCGGTAACGGGTACGAAGTCGTCCAGGCCGAACTGCCCGTGCTGGTAACGGTTATGGAGACAGCCAACGAACCCCGTCCACCGGCAGCGAAAAAAATGATGAAATTCAAAAAGGCCTTCTCACCGGCAGAGGTCGCAGGCAAGGCAGAGCACCTGCTCGAAGGCGATTACGAAAATTACACAGCCGAACTCAAAGCCGCCGAAGTGGACAAATACTGCGGGAAATTGCAGGGCAAAGGACTGCTGATTGAGCAGTGGAATCTCGACGACATCGAGGCCGACCTGACATGGTGCGGAATGAAGGGCAGCCCGACGAAGGTCCATCGTATCCAGTCGGTAGTCCTGACCGGAGGCCAACATAAGCAGATTGAACCCACCGACGAAGGCGTCGCTACGCTGGTAGCGGAATTAATCGAAGAACACACGATTGGTTAAATGACCAGAACTGGTTTTTGTAAGCCCGAAGGGCGGTACATGTTAGCCCACGGCGGCAGCCGTGGGTGTGGATGAACTTCTCGCGACGGTTCAAGCCCTTTAGGGGCGGAACAAGAAATGGTGGCGCGATGTGTCGCCCCTTGAAGGGGCTAATGTTGACTGGCAAATAATCTTGAACCCACCGCTCCCGCGGTGGGCTAACATGTTTCGCCCTAACGGGCTGAAACCAGACATGAAACGGTTTCTGGATATTATGAGGCGGCACGCGAATGATTGAGGTTAATCGACAAGGTGAAGTATGGGTTTTCGCGGAGGCGGAAGACGGGAAACTGTCCGACGTTCCGCTGGAATTGATGAGCAAGGGCAAATCGCTGGCCGAAAAACTATCCGTACCGCTGGCGGCAGTCTTGGCCGGCGGGGGCGTTCGAGGTTTGGCTGACAAACTCGTCGCGCACGGGGCCGACAAGGTGTACATGGTTGAAGATGAGAAACTAACTCACTATCAGACAACCGGTTACGCGAAGGTTATCTGCGGCCTGATAAGCGAGCACAAGCCGCAGGTAGTAATGTACGGTGCCACGCCCATCGGTCGGGACCTTGCGCCATCGGTTGCCAGCGCGATGAAATGTGGCCTGACGGCCGATTGCACGGATTTGCAAATCGGCGACCATACCGAACCGGTCAGCAAAACCGAGCATAAGAACCTGTTGTTCCAGATACGCCCTGCCTTTGGCGGCAACATTATCGCCACGATCGTCAATTACGACCGCTGGCCTCAAATGGCGACCGTCCGCGAGGGCGTCATGCCGATGACCGAACCCGATGAATCTCGCAAAGGCGAAATCGTCGAATGCACTGCGAGCCTGGACGGTCTGACGCTGCCGCTTCAAATAATCGAATCACACCGGCAGGAAAAGGCCGTCAATCTCAAGGCCGCCCGTATTATCGTCTCCGGCGGAGCGGGAGTCGGAAGCCGCGAGAATTTCCAGTTGATATGGGAACTGGCTGGATGTCTGGGCGCGGAAGTCGGCGGGTCGCGTGCAGCCGTCGATTTGGGATACGTCGAGCACGACCACCAGGTCGGGCAGACCGGAACGACCGTCCGCCCTGCGCTTTACATTGCCTGCGGAATCAGCGGGGCAGTTCAGCACCGCGCGGGAATGGCAGAATCGGCCAAGATTATCGCTATCAACACCGACAAGGACGCGCCGATCTTCGGCGTCGCACACTACGGAATCGTCGGCGACCTGAACGAAGTGCTCCCGAAAATGATAAAGGCTGTCCGCACAGGAGCGAAAGGATAAAGAAAAGATAAGCAGGGATACAGGAGATGCACGGGATAAGAAATGAGTTTTAAAAAAGAAAAACACTTGTTTGAATTTTAAAAATAAGTTTTATCCCCTGTATCCCCTGCATCCCTGCTAAATTTTTAGGAAACACGAAATGGCGAATTTCTTTACTGATAACGACGACATACTTTTCTCATTTGACCACATGGACCTTGCCCGCCTGGCGGGGCTGACGGAAGAGAATTTCAAGTATCACGCCGAGTTCGAGCACGCACCGGCTGAC
>DAOVLV010000240.1 GCA_030631085.1 Planctomycetales bacterium
AAAAATAATTTCGTTGGCCGCCAAGGACTTATGTCGTCGCAATCCGATTTGTGTTCGCCTTTGCGCGCGCAAACGCGAACGGAAAAGATAATACAGAGAGAAGAATAGGGACTAGGGTTTTGGGACTTGGGACTTGGGAAAAGAAGAAAAGAAGAAAAGAAAAACGGATGAACCAGTCAACCAGTCAACCAATCAACCAATCAACCGGTCAACCAGTCAACCAATCTGTTGGCGTGCTCACTTCAGCAAGGCATGACGAAATTCACAAGTCGCACAAGTTAGGCAATATAGGCAAAGTTGGATTTTTGAAAAATGAACAAAAAACGACCCCGAAAACCGCAAGTGCTTGTACACCAAAGAGTTACGGGTTTCGACCTTGTTCCCATTGGTTCCGTTTCGTTCCCATTCGTTCCGTTTGGTTCCCCGCCGGCAGGCAGGCGTTCTGGTTCCGAAAGCGTTCCTCCGCGTCGGTGGAATCAAAGCCAACGGATATGTGGAGTGGTATGGACTGTTTTTATCTTTTGTTCGTGTCGTTCATGGTTTAAACTGATGTTGTGCGAATTCCCCTGACAAAATACGGCCTGCGCGAGATTGCCGGCGCCACAATCGTTTGCGGTGTTCTGGCTGCGATGGCGGCGTGGTTGTTCTGGCCCGTGGTGATACTTCCGGCGGCGGTATGGATATATGTACTGTGTTTCTTCCGCGACCCCCAGCGAAGACCGGCTGAAGATAACGCTTTTATATCACCGGCTGACGGTGTGGTCGTCGATATTACACCCGTCGGATCCGAAAGCCAGCTCGGGACAGACGGAGTGCGAATCGGAATCTTTATGAGCATCTTCAACGTACATGTAAATCGCAGCCCATACGCCGGAACGGTAACGAAGATCGAACATAGTCCCGGCGGATACGCCGACGCACGAAAACCCGAAGCCTCCGAATTAAACGAATCGGCGACGATACATTTATCAATCACCGGCAGCGACGGTCAGGCGTTTCGTCTGGTTGTCCGTCAGATTGCGGGGTTTATCGCCCGTCGGATTGTTACCGATCTGCGTATCGGACAGGAATTGAAGACGGCTGAACGGATCGGCATGGTCAAATTCGGTTCGCGCGTCGAGTTGATGATATCCCATGATATGATCGGCGAAGTCGCCGTTCAGGTCGGGCAGACCGTCCGGGCTGGTCGGTCCGTCCTCGTTCGCCTTTCCCGTAGGGACAGGCCCCGCGACTCGCTGCGGGACTCACCGGCGCAGGAGAAGCAACAGTGACCGACCAGAGAGACAAAGAATCCTCCGGCGTCGAATTGTCCGAGGCCAAACCGCTGCACAAAACGGTCCTTCGCAGCATCTCCGCCTTGCCTTCGCTGGTAACATTGATGAACGGCACTTCCGGGTTCCTTTCCATCCATTACGCCACAAAGGCCGGTCTCGGTAATGCCGAAGGGCTTTCCAACCTCACGATAGCGGCTTGGCTTATTTTCGCGGCATTGCTGTTCGACGCACTTGACGGTCGCGTGGCCAGGATGACCCGCCAGGCGTCCGACTTCGGCGCGATGCTTGACAGTCTATGCGATATTATCAGTTTCGGCGTAGCCCCGGCGATCCTAATGGTCCATGCCGTCGCAATGACAAAGCAGATTCCCGATTTTGAAATTTTCGCGCCGCAGGCGTCATTGCTCGGGAAGGCGGTGATGGTCATCGCTATTATCTACCTTTGCTGCGCGATCCTCCGCCTGGCAAAGTTCACTGTCGAGAACGCCCACGATCTGCTGCACCACATGTACTTTCAGGGTCTGCCGTCACCGGCAGCGGCTGTGCTCGTCGCGGCGATGGTGCTGCTGTTTGGACATATCCAAAACGTCGAAGAAGGTCTCAAGTCGGCAAGGTGGTTGAACATCACCGTAGGTGCAGCCTTACCGGCGGCGACCTTCGCAGCAGCAATTCTGATGGTTACGCGATTTCGATATACGCACGTAGTCAATCGTTTCGTCTTGGGACGAAAACCCTTCAGCCACGTCGTTATGGGTATTATGGCGATAATCGCGGGACTGGTATTCAGGCAATTCGCCCTCCCACTGGCAGCAATCGCTTACACCGCAAGTGGACCAATTCAGTTTCTGTGGAAAAAAATTCACAAGTCAGACACTTACCATGCAGAGCACATTAATTAAATGCCGATGGTATTATCCCTCTGCCAATTCCGCTTTGCGTTTTTCGATAATCGCCTTTTTATCGGCGGGCATGTCGCCTTCCGCCAGCAGCGTATTGCAACCTTCGATGAAGAAATCTCGCGCGAATTCGGTCGAGAAAGTGTTCTCTTCAGGACTTCGCGCGCCGGCCATCTTCAGAAACCCTTCGAACTCGTCGAAGTACGACCCGTAGATGTGAAACGAATCGGCGATGTGGATGTATTCGCCCGGCTTGACGCCGATCTGACCTGCCAATTCCCGCTGCAATTCCGTAAAGGCGTACATGTTCATAAAAGCGGCTTTGAATGCGTCGTTGGAGCGGATGTGGATGTTCATGTGGAGTTTACCGTCGGCGATGCGGAACCAAAGCCTCTGGAGGCAAGCGGGATCGGAGATGTTAGTATCGTTCCACACCTGCCAGGTAACTGCCTGTGCCCGACGGGTATAGGGAACCTGCTTCAATTTCTCAACAACGGCGGCAATTTGGTCAAAAACGCCCATAGACGGAACGGCGTATTCACGCAGACGTTCGTGGTAGGTATATTCCCATTTCCCGGCTTCGGGGTCTATCCAGTGGTCGTGTACGCCGTAGAGCATTTCGCATCGGTACTTTTCCAGGTCTTCCAGCCCGCCGGGAAAGGCGCGGTGTATTCTCGGTTCGGCGAACGGTTCGGTAACGTGGATTATGGCGGTTACGTCCCGGCTGTTGGGGTCGCCGGACTTGTCGTATTCGGTGGGAAAACCTTCGCCGTCGGTCCAGCAGGCGATAACGGCCCGTTCCCACGCCATAGGCAAAGTCGGTTCGACGATATGGATTGATTTCATTAGTTGCTTCCTTGCAATAATCGGACGTAGGCCGGGACGGAGCGAAGCGGAGTCCCGGCAATTCAAGAAAGGTGGGACTCCGCTTCGCTCCGTCCCAGCCTACGGTCTTGTAGAACCTTTAGAATGCTTTTTCAATTGGAAATCGTCAATCTCCATCAAGAACACGCCGTACGGTTCTGATAAGTTGCACGGAGGTGAACGGTTTGGCCAGGAAATTCACACCTTTATTCAGAATACCGTGGTGTGAGATAGCGTTGTCCGTGTACCCTGAGACGAAGAGCACTTTGATGTCCGGATGCTCTCCCTGTATCTGGTCGGACAATTCTTTTCCGCTCATGTGAGGCATAACGACATCGGTTACGAGCAGATGAATTTTCCCTTCGTTGGTCGCTGCGTTTATGGCCTCTTTACCGTCGGCAGCGACCAGGACGGTATAACCGGTTTCGCGAAGGATACGACAGAGAAGGTCGCGCACCAATGGTTCGTCCTCGGCCACCAGTATAATTTCTGTCCCCTGCCCGGACTGATCCGGCTCGGACTCAGCGGTGGTTGATTTGATCGGTTTTTTGGCTCGCGGGAGGTACATCCGGAACGTGCTTCCCTGTCCCAGCGTGCTTTCGACCTCTATGTGCCCGCCGCTTTGTTTGATAATTCCGTAAATGGTCGATAGTCCCAACCCGCTGCTTTTATCGGATTGTTTCGTGCTGAAGAACGGCTCGAAAACGTGGGACATTATCTCTTCGCTCATTCCCGTACCGGTATCGTTGACAACCAGCATGACATATTCGCCGGGAGTAACTTCCGTATGCCGGACGGCGTATTCTTCATCGAGTACGATATTAGCGGTTGCGATCGTGAGTTTCCCGCCGCCGAGCATCGCTTCGCGTGCGTTGACGGCGAGGTTAAGAATGACCTGCTCTTCAATCTGCCGGGGGTCAACCCTGACGCGCCAGAGGTCTTCGCCGGGCTTTGTTACCAATTCGATGTCTTCGCCGATTATTCTTTGCAGCATCGAATCTGTATCCGCGAGGATCTCGTTCAGGTCCAGCACTTCCGGCTTGATGGCTTGTCTGCGTCCGAAGGCAAGGAGTTGCCTGGTCAGCGCGGCTGCACGTTTTGAGGCAGTGCGGATACGCTCCACGTCGTTGCGATTCCGGTCGTCGGCGTCCATGGCTTTGAGCAGTAAATCGGCGTATCCCTGAATAATGGCGAGCATGTTGTTGAAGTCGTGGGCTATTCCGCCGGCAAGGC
>DAOVLV010000311.1 GCA_030631085.1 Planctomycetales bacterium
CTGAAGACCGGATCGTCCATCCGATACTGGTGGTAGAACTTCAGCCCGACCATCCCGCTATCCACAACGCAGCGGGTAATCTCATCCTGGGCGAAACGGATGTGTCCGGGGTCGATAAAACACAAGCCCAGGATTACGTCCGGATACGCTCGCATCGCCGCCATGATGTCGTTATTGGCCCGGCGAACCTGCTTCGGGTCGGTTGGTTTAGTGCTCAGCGGATGTGAGCAGCAGACCTTGTCCATGCCCAAGCGCCGCGCGTCGGCCACAACCTGATGATGGTTTGGCCAGAGCCCCATCGAAACCGAACAGTGTGCATGACAATCAATTCGCATTTGTTCTCCATTCAATTGGTAGCCAGTAGTCGGGAGAAACAACCCGCACTTACCGGATACCGACTACTGACTACCGGCTACTATTTTTACAGGCGTTAATCATCGCGCCGAACAGCACCTTACGATGATCGGCGTCTTTTATTCGTTCCGGATGCCACTGCACTAACAGACAAAACCTCTTACCGGTCATCTCCAGCGCCTCGATAACGCCATCGGCGCTGCGGGCGACAACTTTCAACCCCTTGCCAACGTCTCCGACGGCCTGGTGATGAGAAGAGTTCACTACGACCCGTTCAGCGCCAAGGATTTTACACAGCCGACTTGCCGGGTCAATAGTAATCTCATGCTCAGCACCCCTGCCTCGGTGGATGACCTCCGTGCCGACCTGTGTCGGGATGTCCTGAATGAGCGTTCCGCCGGTTACAACGTTGACGAATTGCGTTCCCAGGCAGACGCCCAGCAGTGGTTTGTCGGTCTGAAGCCAGCGCGAGATAAGTTTGCTCTCGAACTCGTACCGTTCCGCCGGCATGGTTCTGGTCTGCGGGGCCGGTTCCTGTCCATAGGCTGACGGTGGGATGTCCGCGCCGCCGATTACCACCAGTCCATCGAGTGATTGGATATATCGCTCCAGTGCGGATTCGTTCCGGATTACCGGAAGGATTACCGGCGAACCACCGCCTTCGATAACTGAGTGAACATAATTAAGACCGATACGCACATAGGCGTTGCCTCGTCCGCGCCCGGCTCGATAGACGCTGGTCAGACCTATCAGAGGCCTGGCCGACGGAGCGGTCGAGGTGGTGGGCCTACTTTTGTCGGATTTGTCCTTGCAACCAACCATTAGAAGCAACACAACCAGCGGAAATACCCACGCAAGTTGTTTCGGGCGAGTCATGCGTCAGTCCTTCCATTTAAAAAGCGCTTTGGCATTCTCGAAACCGATAAGATCGACCTGCCTCTGTGACAGACCGCTGTGCGTGAGTTTGTAGGCGGCCATGTCCAGATCGCATATCGGAAAATCAGTTCCGAACAGCACTCTGGCCGCGCCGATTTTGTTAATCGTGTTCTCGAAAGCGCCCGCCGTGAACAACACCCAGGCCGAACAGTCCGTCCAGACATTTTCACAGTCCTTAATCGCCTCGATTCCGTCCCTCCAGAACCGAAAACCGCCGAAGTGCGCCATGATAATCCTGGCAGCGGGATATTCCACCGCCAATTTGGCTATCGCGTGAAAATGCTCCGGTTCGGAGGAATGGAAATTCAACGGAACGTCCAGTTCGATCGCCTTTTCGATGATCGCGCGAATCTCCGGAGAATCCAGATCGAAATCCAGCACGTGCGGACATATCTCGCCGATACCGACGAAGCCCATCTCCCTGACGGTGCAGTCCATCTCCTCCAGCGACTCGTCAAGGTAGTGTGGGTTCACCGAGCAGTAACAGCCGCAGAACTGGTCGGGGTAGTCTCGGGCCAGTTCCGCCATGTAGCGGTTGCCGGTTCGCATATCCCCAGCCGACGGTCCCATCTCGTTCCCGCCGCTGGAGATGATCATCTTATCGACGGGAGATTCCCGTACGACCCGTACTATGTCGGCGGCGGAAATTTCCCCTTCGCCCAGGCTGACCAGTTCCCAGTGGAATCCCGGAATGTCGGGGCCTTGCTCGATGGGCGGATGCGCGTGTACGTCAATAATCATCATGTTTCCTTTCCGCCCAAAGTCCTTTTTCAATCGCTCGACGATACTCGGCGAATCCGCTGGGCGAAGCGCTGGTGCAGTTGGTGCAGATTTCGCCGACGTCGGGTATCCGCTCGCGAAGATGCCGCTCCAGATCGCGTGCGACAATCGTTTCACCGACCTTAAGCCCCAGACGGTCGAGAATAACGCGATCCCACTGACGGAGTTTTTCGCTCTGGGCGGCGATGCCGCCTTCAGCGTCCTTGCCACGTCCACATCCTTCGGGCATCTTTATCGGGCAAATCTCACACACGTCGTCAAAGTCCGCCGCTATCGTAATTTCCAGATCGGGATTTCCCTGCAATTTCCGCAGAAGCTCCGGAATCGCGTTGTCTATACCGAAAAACTCCTTCGCTGTCTCCTTGCCGGAGCCATAGAAGCAATATGAACAAATCAGATGATGTCCGCGAACCTTCATTGTTCTGCTTCCACCGGCTACCGACTACTCTATTATCGAGGATTGTGCCAAGTGAATACCTTGGACTTAGCAAAATCCGAAATCCGAATCTCGAAATCCGAAACAAATTCAAAATCCGAATTTTCTAATGTTCAAAACACAGATTACTGAAACAAGTGTTTGTTTTTTTGTGTTTCGGGTTTTGGACATTTGTATTTCGATATTGTTTCGTATTTCGAGATTCGTATTTCGTATTTTACCGACTACTACTTGACGAGGTTTTCGTCGCCCGTCTGTATCATCTCGATATTGTTGTTCGGACATCGCCATACGCACATCCCACAGGCGACGCAGGCCTCTTCGTCAATGACGGCTTTGCCGTTGGCGTCCATGCTCCATGCGAAGACTTTGCAGATGTCCATGCAGATTTCACATCCTGCCCCGCAACCACAGGCCAGGCAGCGTTCGGCTTCGGCAACGGCCTGGGCCTGCGTCAGCGTCGCGGCGTATTCGTCAAAGTTGGCCACTCGTTTGGCTGGAGCGACATTCTCCAGAACGGGACGCCATCGGCGCGTCCTGTCTTCGGTTCTTTGCAGAACCTCGTCCTTATCGACGACAGTTTGCTCTGCGTCATACGCCAGAGAAGCCTTATCGCCGGCCAAGTACATATCAATCGAAGCGGCTGCGAGTTTACCGTCGGCGATGGCGGTTATCACGTTCTGCGGGCCACGAGCACAATCGCCCCCGGCATAGACGCCCGCGACGTTCGTCGCGCCGGTGATCTCGTCGGTCTTAATCGTATTCCATCGCGTCAGTTCAAGGTCGCCTCCGGCATCGACCGTTACGCTCTGGCTGACGGCGGGGATTACCGTATCGACATCGAGAGTGAATTCCGTACCGGGCACCTCGACCGGCCTGCGCCTTTCGGAGGCGTCCGGTTCGCCGAGAACATAATTCAACATGCGAATTTTCTCGACCTTCCC
>DAOVLV010000228.1 GCA_030631085.1 Planctomycetales bacterium
CTTTTCGAGGTAACTCGCCCATAGCGTGTTACTTAAAAATTCTTCGACAATCAGGCAATAGCCAAACCTTACCGGCGACGACGAATCAACACCAAGGGAAGACCAATCGCTATCAGCGTCAGCGTTACAGGTTCAGGAACCTCTACGAAACCGGCGATCTGGTCGTCGTTGCCCCAACCGGTATCATCCAACTGCCCGAAGAAAGTGAAACTTATCGGCGACAGGAGGCTGTCGTCAATCTTTATCTCCAGACCGCCGTTAACACCCGAACCGAGCATCGCCTCATAGTCCTCAGTGTCCCCAACCGTCAGCACGGTACCATTGAGTTTCACCTCGCTGACAACACCCGCATCAAGGGTAATTATCAGCAGGTCCGTGCCACTTCCTGCCTCAAAACGGGCGTAGAACTTCGTCTCGCCTAACATTGTCTCGTCGCCTCCGTCGGTCGCCATCGGGCCGGTATAGACTTCCACGCCCATCCAGAAATATCCGTCATAGAGGTCAAAACCGACAGACTCGATGTCCAGATCGTTCGGGACAGTGGCCTCATCGCCATCGGTCAACGTAGCATAATATGAGTCGTTGACGTCGATATTCCCATCAAAAGTAACGGGTGAAGCCGAAGCCGTTGCCGCAATGAACAATCCCACCAGCAGAGCAACCAGAATCCTTGAGCTGAGCATTTCCTACACTCCTTTTCCTTCTTAGCGAGGCAAGCTGATTAATTGAGCACTCCGAGCATCGTCGAGCACATCACCGATGCTGCTGATACTGTAAATATATCCGAAAATTCTGTTTTTGTCAAGGGAAAAATCCGGTTTTCCCCTTTTTTTTACATTTACGGGCAATTTTACAGCAAGGAGTTCACACCGTCGCCGACACGACGGCTCCTTTCTGCACTTCAATGGTTTTACTAACGCTGCCGCGGGTGATATAGACGGTCAAATCGCTATGGCAGGAAAGTTCAACCTCTGCCGGGGCGTCCGCGGATTTTCTCGCCTTGCAGAGCAAATCGGCCCGACCAAGACCGCCCAAACTCAGGCTGCGGACGCCGTGCTCTTCGGTCAGGCGAATGTCCCAGTTCACCCGCCGGTCAGGAACGTCGGCGTCGATACCGATGATGTTTTCGATGAGCATGGCGATCGGGCCTAATCCGGTCCATCCGACAAAATCGCCCTTGACGACCTCGCCGCTGTAAGCGGCCAGGCCGGGGGAGTCCTCTTCGGGCGAATAACACTCCCATAATGTGTTCGGCTGGTAGTTGGCGTAAGTTCGCGCGAGAGCGCCGACGTATTTCATTGCGATTTCGTGCGCCACGTCGGGTCGCCCTGCTTTCATCAGGCCTCGCGCAATCATGTAGTTCGTCGGCGCCCACACCCCGCCGCACCAATAAGTCCCCTTCGGGCTATAGTTCGGGTCGTCAGCCGAGAGCGTCGGAACCGGCGTGGGACGATTGAATTCGCGCTCGTTCAACAGGTGCTCGACGAGTGCGTCGAGGCGGTCGTCGTCGCAGATACAGGCCAGTATCGGCCAGAATCCCGCAGCCGTTTTGGAGGCGACGAAATTCCTCGGCAGCATCCGGTCGTGATAGAACCGCGTCCTCTCGCACCACAACTCGGCGTTAATCAGGCCGCCCAGTTCGACGGCGCGGTTTTCCCAGTGCGAGGCGCGTTCGGAATTGCCGAGCACAGCGTGCATCCGGCCCAGGATTCGGAACGACAGCGCCATCTGGCTGGACAGGTCGATCCAGTCGTAAAATCGACCGGCCTCTGGCAGTCGCGGCGTGCGTGGTGAATCGTCCATGCCCGATGCGCCGCAGTCGGAGAAGTAGTATAGTTGATAGTTCTCTGCCGATTCGCCGACGTCGTGGATATTTGTATCCCGGCTGGCCCGTCGCCTGTGCGGGACGGTGCGTCGGTTGGCGTCGATCCAATCCATCAGCCGCTCGATGTGGCCCGCGACGCGCTCGAAACGCGAACCGTCGCCCGTGCTGAGGTAGTATTCCCATTCGACCCAGGCGAACAGCGGGGGATTGATATAGCCCGGCCAAGGCTCGGTACCCGTGTTCATGTCGTAGGTCATCGAGATAAAGCCGTCGTCGCTCTGATAGTCGTAGAAGTTATCCAGGCTCTGGACGCCGGGGTACTGCTCGGGCGCGTATCGGCAGTACAGGCTCATAAAGCACGTATCCCAGACCCATTGCCAATTGCCCTGCGGGTCCCAGGCGACGTCCATGTACGCCCTGCCGGCATTGTCGGTCATGATATGCGCAGCCGCCAGTTCCCAAGCCTTGTAATAAAGTTCAACCCATTCCGGATGCTCGCCGAGCACCGGCTTGGGAAGTTTGGAAAAATCAATTTTTGTCATTTCGTTACCTCGTTATTATCCCGCAGGCGCTGTCGCCGGCTGGGTTGTCGGGTGTGTCTCAAGCCATTTATGCGTCCTGGCGATTTCCGCCTTGAGCCGCTCGGCTTTCATCCAACGGGTATCACCGTCTTTGAACAGCACATTGCCCCCATCCCCATCGTAATGTTCCAGCGGCTGCCAGACCCAGACAAGATCATCGGGCGCATCTTCCGGCAGGTGGATGTAAATAAAATCACAAGGCCCCTGATAGGGAACAGACCGGGGCTTGGGAACTTCGCTTGGATGCGTGCCACGGAAACCTAAAAGCGGTTCCGGAGGACAAGTACCGTTATCCACTAAACGGCGGAGATCGTCCGGATACACTTCGTACTCGTCGTGGTACGTCACAAGGCTGCGTCCAATACCATGCAGTTTGGCCTGATCCATTACCCGCAATGTCCTGAATGTCATGCGCTGACCTGTATGAGTCAGGCACCAGGCACCGCAAACGTGACACACAAACAAGATTAGCACCACGCATAACTCGACCCGGCCACCCCAGCCCTTCATGAGTCGAATGGCGGCCACCAAGCATCCGATGATAATTACCGCGCCGGGCAAGGTTAACCAAGCAAACGCTGTGAGCGATGTGCCGTCGAAAGTAATAAACGCAAGCCCAAGAGCAACAGGAAGCGCCAGAAATGCGAATATTGCGAGCGTAGCGCAGGCAGCGCCCCGTCGGGCGAGGCTGGGCGGTTGTTCGCCTTTTTTGCGCCACTTTCGCCCCATTAACCACACCCCGAACGTAACCGAGAAGGCAACAGCCCCACCGGCCAGCAGCACCTGCCAGAGAACGATTATCTTGTCGCCGTAAATGGATGTATTCATTGTAATTTCCTGCTGAATTTTCAGAGCCGGTAGGCTGGGCCGGAGCAAAGCGGAGTCCCACCTTTTTTGACTTCGTAATTCCACATAGTGGTGCTACGCACAAAATTCCGTGCTCATTATTCAATATTCTTTGTAACAGATAAGGTGGGCCTGCGCTCCGCTCCGGCCCAGCCTACCTGACTTTCGCAACCGTGCTCATAACAACGACCGTAAATCTTCGGCGCTCAAGTCCGCTTTGCGAAGAATTCCCTTGAGAGTACCGCGTTTGATCGCTTTGCCCGTATGTACGGGAACGGGGAATGTTGTAACCGTACCGTCCGGCTCAGTCCGGCGGACCTGAACATGGCTTCCCCTCTGGCGGGTTACGACAAAACCGGATCGTTTCAAGGCCCGCAGTAGTTCCGCCCCCGTAACTACCGGGAGTTTAGGCATTCGCGTGAACCTCTATCTCCCGCCGGATGACCCGTCGGACAGCGGCCTGTTGACCTAATTCTTCAAGATGAAGTTCAGCGGCCTCGCGGAGATTCTCTATACATTCCTGTTCGGTTTCGCCCTGTGTGTAAATATCCAGTTCGGGGCAAAATACAGTGTATCCGCCTTCTTCTTCGGGAATTAACTCGGCAGTAAGCCTTATTGTTTTCATGTTCATCTCTCCACCATGTTCTTACATATTCTATCACATATCGACATTCCACCGGCAGCAGTTTTTAATTATAATCATCAATTCGAGCGAGTAGGCTGGGCCGGAGCGGAGTCCCACCTTTTTTGACTTCGTAATTCAAGATTCCATGTTCATTATTCAATATTGGTTCTCATCCCAAATAGCAACAGATAAGGTGGGCCTGCGCTCCGCTTCGGCCCAGCCTACCCCGCCAGGCCGATTGCCTCGGCTGCTTCGCGCATTGCCATTATTACGTCGGTTATCAGGTCGGTTCGCTCCATGCCCAGCATCCCGGCCCCATTGTCAATGACGGCTCGGTCAACGCCGGCGGCGAAAGATTTATTTTTCCACTTCTTCTTGACCGACTTGGCTGTCAGGTCCATCACGCTCTTTGACGGGCGAACCAGGGCTGTGGCTGCGACCAGGCCGGTGAGTTCATCGACGGCGTAAAGAACCTTTTCCATATCGCTGGCCGGCTCGACGTCCGAGCAAAGCCCCCA
>DAOVLV010000375.1 GCA_030631085.1 Planctomycetales bacterium
GATGGTGCGGCAGTAGAAGTGGCTGAGGTGAATGCCCGGCTCCGGCCGCGTGCCCGTATCGAGCGCCAAGTGTCCCTTCCTGTATATCAGGAAATTATTTTCGTCGAAGTGTTTGTGCTGATTGGTGATGCTGCCGGTGGTGAAGAGAGCGTAGGTGTCGTCGGGTCCGGAGCCGGAGCGCATAAATATCTGCCCCATGGTCTTGAAATGTCGCGCCGGCGGCAGGAGTTTCGACGGCGGTTTGGCCGGCGGGGACTTATCGATTTGCGTCAGTAGGAACGGAAACAGCAGAAACGGACGCTTGGGCCATTGTGTCCTCAGCAGGTATTGTTGCTGTTTTTTCGGCAGTTGTCCCTGCATCCATTTGGCAAGCGCGGCGCAGTCCGGGACGCTCCGGCCGTAGAAGTGCCGAATCTGCGCCAAGTGGCCAAACATGTGCGAAATGGGCAGGCGATTGTCTGTATGGAAGGAGTCGCCGGTGCCGAATCCCATCGGCGTCTTCGGCCCGGCAATCCAGTTCCACATCACCCAGTTGACGAACTGTGCCGCGTGCGGCCATTGTTCGGCCACGTTCACGTCAAAGGCCGATTCGGTCGTGTGGAAGAAGTTGAATTCAGCGAGAGGGTAATTGTCCATGGCATAGACGGTTGTTGCGGAGGCGGCGCCGCTGTCGTCGCCGGCCATCTTGCGCCGCCAGGCAAGCAGTTTCATGTGTCGCTCGTAACCGAGATTTAGAAATCGCGCTGCCTGTTTGTCATCGATGCCTTCTCCGTAAACGGCAAGGCCCACGTACCACGGCAGGTTCGGCGGCCCGTACATGCCGCCCATGTGGCCGCCCATGTTGCGCCTGTTCCATTCGGCCACCTTCAAGTTTACATTCTCGGCCTGGCTTTGTCTGGGGATGGGCTTCTGGGCGGCCTCGACGTGGTCCAGCAGCATCCTGCCGATGCGTTTGCGGTCTTCCGCCGAGAGGTCGTTGAACAGCCAGTCGTACGCAACGATTGCGTTCATGCGGGAATAAGCGTACCAGTGTATGGCTCGGCCCTCGCGGTCGCAGCGGCGAAAATAAGATGCGCATTGATCCAGCAACTTCCTGGCCCGGTCGAGATAGACCTTCTCCCCGCTGATAAGATAGACGAATGCGTTCCCGCCGAGCAGGTAGGCGTTGTTGATACCGAGTTGGCGGTGGCTGGGTGATTTTTTGGGATTAGCGGCGGCCTTGTCGAGCCACGCCTTGAGTTTCTCATAGTTCGCCTTCTCCGGCCCCAGCGCGCGGGCGCGGACGGCAGGGAGAGTCTGCTTATTGAGAAACAGGCGGGGATGGTCCTTGCGGAGTTTCGACACCGGCGGCGAAGGCGATTTTGTTTCCGCTCCTGTCCGATCTACGAAAAGCACACAAACCGAAAATACGACCAGGAGCATGCCGATGAAAATCTGTTCGGCTTCCATTTCTATTTTTCCTTACCCTGTGTTGGGTGCCGTGGTCGCGGTGTTTGCGACCACGTTCGTGCATCCGCGTGGTCGCAAACGCCGCGACCACGGCACCCAGTCATTATCTTTCTTCTTCTGTATTGCAGAGCCAATCTGCGGCTGTTTCGAACAGGACGTGATGCAGCGCGAGGATTATTTGATAATCGAACGCAACATCGGCGTCGTTGAATCCCTGTGGCGATTCGTGTGTCATCGGTATCGCTGCCCCGGCGTGATAGAACATGCTGGTCTGGCCGAGCGCCGGCGGACACTCGCCGCGAGGGCCGTCTTCGGTAACCTGTGGCATCCAACTGTTGTATGGGATGTCCTGTGAGTCGAGATCCTTGGCATATTGCTGGGCGAAGGCAACGATGTCTTCCTTCACCGCCACCGGCAGGTAAGTGGACTGGATGATGGCCGGCGGAGCGTGGAAACCGTGGAGGTTCAGCAGCATGTCAGGCCCTTCGTCGCAGACTACTTTCATTATTGCGGTCGTGGTGCGGCTCATCGGGTCAGTCCAGTTGTCATGCGCGAGGTTCACGCCGGCGTCGTCGAAATAGCAACCCAGAAAGCCAACGTCGCCCCGCATCGGGTGAACCTCTTTGCATCCCGGCCAGCCGTAGAGGCTCCCGTCTTTGCGTGTGCCCTGCCCGACGCGGTGCATTTCCTCTTCCGGCAGGCCTACGAATCCGTCATACGGGCAGCGGGCGCGGCCGTCGGGGTTGGCGATGGGGATAATAATCAGCCGCAGTCGCTGGAGTTTTTCGCGCAGGTTCGGCTGGGGCTTGCCGGTAATGTCTTTTCCGGTTTCCAGGATATTGATAATCGACAGAGCGCCGATTGTCCCTTCCGATTCTGCCCCGTGTGCTCCTGCCTGGATCATCAACACAGGCATTTTTCGCACGCCCGGTCCGCGACGGTAATAGGCATCGGGATTCCGCGCGCCAAGTGCGGAGTTGAAGTTTGCCGTTCCGCGAAGTTCCGGCTCGGCGTTGCCGTAGGTTACCGACCGGACAACTCTGCCGCCGGGGGATTTGCTCAATTCCTCGACCTTTCCGGCGCGGACTTCCCTTTCGAGAAATTCACTAACGTCCTCCACGCCGGGCCGCCACCAGGAGGGGACAGGGACAGAACTGGTCATGATTTCACCCGATGGATTTTCACTCATTGCAACAGTTCCTTTTCATTCCCGGCAACATGCGTTCACCGCTGCAAGCAGGGCTATCGCGGCGGTTTCGATTCGGAGAGTCAAACTTCCCAATCCGACGTTTGCAAAACCGCTCTTGTTTGCCGCGGCGGTTTCATCGTCGGTAAGCCCGCCTTCCGGGCCGATAAGGATA
>DAOVLV010000055.1 GCA_030631085.1 Planctomycetales bacterium
AGTTCATCCTGCTCGACGGCGTCCTTAAAGTGGACCTTTCCGGCCAGGCCTCGCCGGCAGACGATCTGTTCCAGTTCTTCCCTGGCATCTCCGTAACCCATCATTACCAGGCATATACCGTTACCTGCCTGCTCCATCGCTCCGACGAGGTCCTGCAGCCCTCGCGTCGGGGACATCCATCCCTGATAGAGCAAAATCCCCACGTCATCGGGGATGGGCATTGTCTCGCGGAAGCGATTCGGCGCATCGGTCGGATCGAAACCCTCAGGCCTGTTGACGGCATTATAAATAACCAACGGCTCGGCGATTTTGTACCGCTTGGCCATCTCTTCGGCGATGAACGGATTCACGGTGATAACCTGATCGCAGTAGCGGATGAGGCGCTTTTCCAGGCGCGAGAGGGTTTGTTTCTGCGGCCAGGAGAGTGTGTTGATTTCCGGATACAACTCGTGCGAGTCGTAAATCAGGGGTAGTCCGAAACGCTGTTTGACATAGACGGCGACCTTCAGACGGGGCAGGTCGTGGGCATGGATGGCATCCGGGTCATACCGCTGCACACGTTTGACGATTGCCAATTCAAGGCATGATAAAACACTCTTGCAGACCGGTCCCCACATAACGGCCTCTGCGAACAGTCCCAGCCCCTTCAGGCAACGCGCAGCCATTCGCTTCAGACGGCGATTCAGCACTTTGAGTTTATCCATCGGAAATGTTGATGGTTTGCCGTTGTCGCCCGATCCGTTCGAGACCACGCGTTCGGACGACGGCGCCGTAAGACAGGGCTGCACCCGCTCGACCTTCACTCGTCCGATTAATTCGAACTCCGGCATGGTTTCGGAACCGGCGGCCAGGAGAATAACCTCGTGTCCCCGGTCGATCAGCGTTTCTGCCTCCTGAATGATCCGCCGATCAATCGCCACGTCATCTGTCAGCATAAGGATACGCATGATTATCGTGAATCCTTTTGGTATGCGTTGATGCACACTCTAGCCACCGCATACATGTCGTGTACTTTCTTTACGTACCGTTTCGATTTTTCACCGGTCTGTGCCCACCATTCCGGATGCGTAACCCACCGGCCCAGCGTTTCCGCGAAATCATCGACAGAGACGTTTATTATGGGGCAATCCTGATGATACAGCCGGAGGATATCCGGGCGAATATAGCAACATGTGGGTATTCCCAACGCCATCATCTCAACCGCGCATTGCCCATAAGCGCCGATGAGCAACTGGTCCACACCCAAATCGCACGTGGTGCATATCGACATCGCTTCGGCGTATGTCTTGTTCTGCACGAGTACGAGTTCCAGTTTCAGACCCTGCTTGTTGAGCCGATTAACGGTGTCAACGATTGTGTCCGTCCCCTTCATTTTCGGGTTCGATGGTGCGTGAACCAGTCGAACCGGACGGTCAACGCCGGGCCGACCCGGCGGGGTTGCGCCAGTGTGCCTGCCGGCAATTGTCTCCAGACGCTCCAGATTAATCGGCTGGGGAAGCAGCGTTGCGCCCGGTACATACTCAAGCAGATCGGGCGTGCTGACAAATATCCCGTCGGCGTACTCCAGGGCGATGCGTCTTGCGCGTTTGCGATTTCGGCTGCAATTCATAGGCCAGCAGACCGCGCACGCGCTGGTTTCGTAAGTTGCTATGGTATGTTTGCTGTTGCGGATATCGCATCCGCAGAAGTAGAAAAAGACGCGTTTTCCCATTCGCTTGAGCCACGGTATGTCCCAGAGTTTCGGTCCGCACAGCGATTCGCCGAAATAAAAGTGGAACACGTCGAATCTCATCGACCTCGTCAGAAGAAAGAGCGCCCATTGGCCCATTCTGGCGGCCGTTGTCGGCAAAATGAATGTCTCGTCGCAGGGGAAATCGAAACCTGTGGGATGATAGTTGACGGACCATGCATTGTATCCGAGTTGGCGTTGCGCTTTTGCCAGGACGCCCCCCATACCACCGGTATTCTTCGGTCCGTGAAATATGTTCATGACAGCATGGCCTCAATTGCCTCAGCCACTCGTCCGGCGGCAAGGCCCCCTCCGAAAACTTCATCCCGCACCTTTTGTGGGATATCCGGATATTGGTTGTCGATGCGTTCGTATGCGTTCAGAATATCCCGGCTGCGCCAACCTGACAGTATGGACCAACCGCCTTCGACTATTTCTCGCCACTCGGTCGTCTCACGAAGAACTACGCTGGGTCTGCCCCAGAAAAAGGCCTCCCTCTGAACGCCGCCTGAATCCGTAAAGATACATTTAGCGCCCGCTTCCAAAGCCAGCATCTCCAGGTAACCGACCGGTTCAACCGGACGCAACGCTCCGGACGAATCGATGCTATCGGTATATTTCCGTATTTTCCCGGCGACGCGGGGGTGGACCGGAAGGATTACCGGAAGCGGCAGGGCGTCCAGGGCGCTGAGAATGCTCCTTAACTTCTCGGCATCGTCGGTGTTTTCGGCCCGATGTACGGTTGCCAGGAAATAATCACCCGCCTTCAGGCCCAATCGATTCAGGATCGTCTTGTCGGCCCGCTCCCTGAAACCGTCGAAGCAGTCGTACATCAGGTCGCCGGTTCGCACCACGTTTTTGCTCAGGCCTTCTTTGTCGAGATTGGACACTGCCGTCGTTGTAGGCGCGCAAAGCAGGTCTGCGAGACAATCCGTTACTATCCGGTTGACCTCTTCGGGCATTCGCATGTCGAAACTGCGAAGTCCCGCTTCCACGTGTACCAGCGGTATGTGCATCTTGGCCGCCACCAGCGCGCCGGCGAGAGTTGAATTGGTGTCGCCGTCAACCACCAACGCATCGCATGGATGCTCCAGAAGAAACTCCTCCAATGCCGTCATCATACGTCCGGTCTGAGCGCCGTGTCCGCCTGAACCGGCCTCCAGGTTCACGTCGGGGCGGTCCAGACCCAGATCGTCGAAGAATATCCTGCTCATTGCCTCGTCATAATGCTGACCGGTATGAACGAGAATTTCCCTGTGCCCGCGGCGCACAAGTTCACGCCGCAAGGCCGCCGCCTGCATGAACTGGGGACGCGCCCCCACAACCCGTGTCAATGTAAGTGCTTTTACCATACCACCTGGTACTCCGTTATTTCAGTAGTGCGACGATTTTTTCGGCGCTGTGCCCGTCGCCGTAGAGGTCGGTGGGGCGGTCGGCTGGCAGTAAGCAGCCGGCCTGCTCAAACTCACCCACAGCAGCGACGATTTTCTGTGTATCCGCGCCGACGACGCGGTTACACCCAGCCTGGACCAGTTCGACCCACTCGGTCTCATCTCGCAGCGTAACGCAAGGCTTCTCGAACCAATACGCTTCCTTCTGCACGCCGCCGGAGTCGGTCAGGATGATACGGGCGTTAGCTTCCAGCGTCAGCATGTCCAGGTACGCGACCGGTTCGATAATGCGGACGTTTGGGGCGATTTCGGCGCAGGCGGTCCCCAGGGTCTTTCGCGTACGCGGGTGTATCGGAAGGATAATCGGCATATCAATCTGCTCGAAGGCCTGGCCGATACTGTTCAGGCGATCGGGGTCGTCGGTATTTTCAGCCCGATGGATCGTGGCGAGATAATACGAATCAGGCTGAAGTTTCAGCGTCTGCATTATGTCGCTTTTTTCCCGTGCAAGTTCGGCATTGAACAGTACCGAGTCGTACATCACGTCGCCGACGTTGTGGACGCCTTCGGTAATGCCTTCTTCGGCGAGGTTGCTGACGGCGGTCGGCGTCGGGCACAGCAGCAGCGTCGAAAGGCGATCTGCGACGATGCGATTGATTTCTTCGGGCATCCGCCGGTTGTAACTCCGCAGGCCCGCCTCGACGTGCGCTACGGGGATGTGAAGTTTGACCGCGGTGAGCACACCGGCCAGTGTTGAATTTGTGTCGCCATAGATGAGTACCCAGTCGGGTTTGGTTTCGGTCAGGACAGTTTCGAGTTTTTCCAGGATTGCGCCTGTTTGTCGGCCATGGGGTCCTGAACCGACTTTGAGGTTCACGTCCGGGCGTGGAATGTGGAGTTGGTCGAAAAACACCTTCGACATGTTTTCATCATAATGCTGCCCCGTGTGAACGATGCACTCGTTGAGCGTGATGGGCGTTTCTTTCCGGTTAAATTCAGCGACGGCCCGGCTGACCGCAGCGGCTTTGACGAACTGCGGACGTGCGCCCACGATGGTAATTATTTTGACGCTATTCATAGCGTAACATCATACAAAAGGTTTTCTCGAACTTATAGGGTCTTGACCGGAGATGTTTAAACGGGACAATCATTTATTGGGATCGATTGTTTTTGATTCGATAATTTATCGGAGCGTAACAGATGAGGTTTCTTTTCGATTTGGGTCATCCTGCGCACTTTCATCTGTTCAAGAACGTCATAAGCACGCTGAAGGACCAGGGGCATAGCGTTTTGATAGTCGCCCGTCAGAAGGATTGCCTTCCTGAATTGCTTCGTGAATCCGGTTGGCCTCACCTTTTTATTCGTCGCAAGCGGCGTGGGCTTGTTTCCCTGGGGGTCGAGGCCTTGAAAGTGCTTGGTCGGGTCTCGTTCAGAGGGTTTGTCAAACCGGTCGATTTGATGATAGGCACTTCCATCGTGATAGGTCCGGCTTCGCGTTTGACCGGCGCTACTTCGGTTGTATTCTGCGAGGATGACGCCTCGGTGGTTCCGATGTTCGCCCAGGTTGCGTACAAAGCATCTCATTATATTGTTACGCCTCGCTCGCTGGAGCATGAGGCTTATGGTCCTAAGCACCTGACATACCAGGGTTATCACGAATTGGCTTATTTGCATCCTGATGTATATCGTCCTGACCCCGGTGTGCGCAAATTGCTCGGTGTAAAGCCAGATGAGAAATACTTCGTTCTTCGCCTGGTCGCGCTGACTGCCCATCACGACATCGGTCAGAAGGGCGTCAATCCCGCCCAGGCACAGGCAGTGGTTGAGCGGCTCAGCCCGCACGGACGGGTTTTCATCAGCGCAGAGGCCGGGGTTCCCGAAAATCTCAAACAGTACATTCTCCCGACGCCGGTGGAGAGGATTCTCGATGTAATGGCCTTTGCCGAGATGGTCGTAGGCGACAGTCAGACCATGACAATCGAGGCTGCGGTGCTCGGGACGCCTTCCCTGCGCTGTAATACCTTCGTGGGGCGGTTGTCTGTCCTTGAGGAGTTGGAGCACCGTTACGGACTTACCGTCGGCATCAGGCCTGAGAATTTCGACAAGGTATTCGAACAGATAGACGCATGGCTTGGGCAGGACGACCTGAAACAGCAGTGGGCGCGGAAGCGGGAAGTCATGCTGGAAGAATGTGTCAACCTGAACGACTGGATGCTTAAATTGTTTGAACGTCTCGCGCATCACAAGAGTATCGGTTTTGGTAGTATTTCCCGCACGCAACGCAGGCTACAAGAGCGTGCTCATGCCCCTGCGGCGACCTCCACGGAGACCTATGGTCCGCTCGAAAGGGACAAACCTCTCCAGGATAAATACGCGATGCGCGAACCGGTCGCGTACTTCCTGGTGAAGCATTTTTTCAAGTCGCTGGAGGAGTTGCTGCATATCGCCGCCGGCCGGATTCTGGACGTCGGCGCAGGTGAAGGTGACGCATACCAGTTTCTCTCGCCTGGGATAGTTGCCCGTGGCGTTACGGCATTGGAGATTAATCCAGTCTGCTTTGTCCGCATGGCAAAGATTGCCCCTTCGCTAACATCCGTCGAGGGCACTATTTACGAAATACCGTTTGAGGATGATTCATTTGAAACCGTGCTCTGTTCGGAGGTTCTGGAGCATCTTGATGATCCGGACAAGGGTCTGCGCGAATTGCTGCGGGTCAGTAGTAGATGGGTTCTTATCAGCGTGCCCCGCGAACCGATATGGCGGATTCTGAACATGGCGAGAGGGGCTTACTGGCGTCAATTCGGTAACACTCCGGACCATGTGCAGCATTGGAGCAAGCGAGGTTTCATCCGTTGGGTGGAAAAATATGCCGAAGTAAAGGTCGTCCGCTCTCCGCTACCGTGGACTATCATCCTGGCGTCATCCCGATAAAAATACGTGGACGGTATTACCCGGAATTAATTTATGTTGACGCCAGAAGACTCTCGACTGATATATCCTCGTCAATCGATTCCCAATGTATCCCGATGCCACCGCCGATGAGACGCCAGTCTTTACGTTGCTCGTCCGTGGCGTCGCGAAGGCGTGAAAACCACTCCAGCGGGACAACCACCTCCCTGCCGTCGGCCAGGATTACACAAAGGGAATCTTCCGTGAAAGATATATCTGTCACAAGTGGTTCTATTTTAATGACCGAAGTGCTCATTCCACTTCTCATCGAATAATTCTTTCTCAACGTGAATATGCGGCGGTTCGAAGCCCTCAAGGCTGAAAAAGAAGAACCGATATCCGCTTTTTCTCAAAACTGTCGGCATCGATTCATTATAACGGTTTATACGGTTTCCGCACAATTTTCTCGATAAGGGATTAATCCACTTCATCCGTCAGCGACTGACGGTGTGCATTTGCTTCAGGTTTCGCCATGTAGCCGCTACTCGGTCCATCAGACCCATATTCTGAAGCGACAGCGCC
Source organism: Planctomycetales bacterium (assembly GCA_030631085.1). GTDB lineage: Bacteria > Planctomycetota > Phycisphaerae > SM23-33 > SM23-33 > JAUWNJ01. Next base: position 6,592 of record DAOVLV010000055.1, read on the forward strand.
AATGCCGCCCGAACCTGCCTGTTTCCCGGCGCAAGCGAAGCAGCCTTTTCCATATGCTCAACGGCTTTGGAGAACTGCCGACGGTCCGTCTGTAACAACGCAAGGCGATAGTGCAGGTCCACGTATTCGCCCTTCAGTTCCAGTGCCTGCTTGAAGGTTTCAACGGCCTGGTCTGTCTGTCCCAGTTCCTGCTGGGTAATTCCCCGTCGGATGATTGCGGCGACGTACGTCGGATTGATACGGACGGCTTCGGTGAACTGTTCGAGCGCTTCGCCGAGACGCCCTTCAGCCCGAAGAAGTACGCCGTAGCGGTATCTCAGATCGGCGTATTCGGGTTTATCGGCGACCTGTTCCGCGTGGCGTTCGACCTGGATTTGCAGCAGGTCGTCATGGTCGAGTTCGTCGTCGGTGTGAGGCGATTCACCGGGCGAATTCAGGCTTCGCTGGAACTGTTCGGCGGTTGCGGCTTTGAGTTGCAGTTTCGCCATTTCCGACAGGAGCAGGGTCGAGTTAGGTTCAACCGCCCCCGCCAGTTGAAACGTTTCTATGGCTTGGGCTTCATGTCCCGCAGACGCCTGGGCGACCCCAAGACCGACGTAACAGGTCAGCAGGTTATCGTTGGTTTCAGCGGCATGATGAAATGCTTCAGCCGATTCGGTCCATCGACCATGCGCGAGATAATGCCTTCCCAGCCCGATTCTTGCTTCGAGGTAATCCGGGTCCGCCTGAAGCGCCAGGAGGTATTGGTTCGTCGCCTCGTTGTCTGCGCCCATCTCGCTGAGCACGTCGGCAAGGCGGAGATGCAGATCGGCGAACGGTCCCTGGACTTCGATAAGCCTGTAAAGTCGTTCAGCCGCTTCGCGCAGTTGCCCGGTCGTCACGAGCAATTCGACCTCGTCATCCATCAACGCCCAGTTGTCGGGTTCCATTGCAATGGCGGTTTCAAATTCCTTAATGGCTTGGCCGTATTGCCCCGATCGGTAGTACAGATGCGCCAAGGCGGCACGAATGGACGCATCGGCAGGGTCAATGATGTGGAGGTGTTCGTATTGTTCGATGGATTCGTCGATGTCATTGTTAAGCATTGCCACAGCGGCCAATCGTTGTCGGGCGGGAACCATGTCCTCGTCGGCCGTGATGGCATCGTGATAAAACTCACCGGCCTCGTCGTTGCGGAAAAGTTTTTCCAGGCAGTACCCTATGGCGAACAGGACCGCCGGTATTCCCGGATGTGTCTGGTTGGCGATTCGGAGGTGTTCCAGCGATTTTTGCGATTGCCCCATCTCGTCGTATGCCGACGCCAGCGCCAGACGGGCCTGAAGGAGGTCGGGTTTATGTCGGCAGGCGCAGAGCAGGTGTTCTGCTGCGTCGGAAAACCTCATGGCGTTCAGAAGCGACAATCCGAGTTGGTATCGTGCTTCCGGATTGTCGGGATGTTCCCTGACCGCTTCGGCGAGTTCTTCCAGTGATTTTGTAACTTGTTTTGTTTGCTCGCTTTCCGGTAAGTAAGAGTGGTAGGGCGTGCATCGGGTATCGTGGGTTCCCATAGCGACGCCGGCGCGAATGTGGCGATCCAGCGTTTCGGAGACGTTGGACTCAAGTCCCTTCGAAAGAATTTCCAGCAGGTAACTCACCTTTTAAATATCTCCATCACGCTGCCAGCGAGTCCATACCGTCGGTGGCTCGCGGGTAATGCGGTTTCAGTTCCAATGCCCGGGTGTAGTGCTTCCTGGCGGGGACGTTCATTCCTCGCTGCTTCATCAGGTCTCCGAGGCGTGCGTGAATGTCCGGGAAATCCGCCCCGGCAAGAACTGCCCGCTGGAGGTTTGCGATTGCTTCGTCAATCTCGCCTTGATGTGTGTCGATCTCTGATAGATGTATCAGGGCCTTGGTGTATCGAGGGTTAATCCTGACGGCTTCGGCGGTATATTCCCTTGCCTGTTCGCTCCTTCCAAGTCGCCACGAAGCCACGCCGGCGTAGTAATGCAGGTCGGCATAATCGGCGTGGTATTTCAGGGCGGTTTGAAGTATCGACAGCACCACGCCGAAAAGTTCTTCGTCGGCGTCGCTTGCCGGAAGGGCGAGGAAGGTTTCGATGAAGTCCGGCTCGGAGGATACGTATTCCGCCAGTTGGCGTATTGGTTTGACCTGTGCGTCCGATATGTCCTGATCGGTTCTTTCCGGGTTGAATTCCGGCATCGCCAGCGTCATGGGGTGGTTCGTCTTTTTGGCTGCGTCTGCCGCCAGGCACAACTGGTATGTAAGCAGCAGGTTTCGCGGTGCAAGA
>DAOVLV010000450.1 GCA_030631085.1 Planctomycetales bacterium
AAGTCGTCTTTATCATCCGCAAGAAAGACAAACGCATCGTCCGCCTGCTGGGCGACGGCGAGATCGAGGACCTGCCGGAAGCAAAACTGCCCGCGGGCGGACAGTACGGCCGAAACCTATGCTGCGCCGACGTGATCGGCGATTTCCGTGAGAATATCGTAACTGTCGATACCGAGCGGAAACGCCTGATGGTGCTGGTCAATCCAACGGTGTGCGGCGTCCGCGGCTACAGCCCATACGACGACTTTCACTACCGCCACGACCGAAGCCAGCACGGTTCGGGATACTATATTTATCTCTCCGGCCCGGATACAGTGGTGAATCGGCGATAACGATTGCGGATCAAAAGGAGCATATCATGGATTCGGCGAGGCGTATTATGTTTGGGTTGGCGGTGGCGGTTGTGCTGGTTCTTGCATCGGAAGCGCAGGCGGACGGTTGCAAGTTTCCCGAAGTGGCTGTTCAGGCGATGCCGAAGATTCCCCAACAGCGGGCGATTGTCGTCTGGCAGGACGGGGCCGAGACGCTCGTGGTCGAATCATCGTTTGAGAGCGAATCGCACGACGTCGGATGGGTCCTTCCGCTCCCGGCCGAGCCGACGAAACTCGACGTGGCCGAGCCGGGCATGCTCACGTCAATGTCGGCCTGCCTCCAGCCAAGAATCACGCATGACTTGGGCCTTGTCAAATTTCCGATGATATTGCTGATTTGCTTCGCCCCGTTTGTCTGCCTGATAATCTTTGTCAGGGACTCCGGGGCACGACGCGAATGGGTAATAAACATCCTGGCTATCGAAGCATTGTGCGTATTGATTTCAAGTATACTCTTTCCGACACTGGGCCATGCAGGCCTGGATGGACCCATGGTAGTTGGGATCACGGAACTTTCCAGTCAGCGTGTCGGGAATTACGACGTAACCGTATTGAAGGCCGACGACAGCGACGCGCTGTCGGGGTGGTTGGCGGGCAATTCGCTCAAATCGCTGGACGCCAAAGCCAAGTCTGTCGTCGATGATTACATTTCGCGGAAATGGTGTTTCGTCGTTGCCCGCCTTCGTCGCGATGAGGGAGGCCCGGCTACGCCGCACCCGATAGCGGCGACTTTTCCTGTCAAATCGCCCGTCTATCCGATGAAAATGACGAGTCTGGCCGGGTCGGATACCCGCGTCGAACTGTTCGTCATTGCAGGTAAAAGTGTTGCCGCCAAAGGTTTTCAATGTGTTGCGTCGGATATGTATCACCAGAAAACCAGCAGGTATAATTCGATTGGCGAAAATGCTCCTTTCTACAAGGGCAAGTCCAAAGGCCTGATTATCGGAAGTCCCGACGCAGGCGAATTCATGTGGCCCGGCTGTGTTGTAACGAAACTTACCGCCGATCTCTCGCCCGAACAGATGGACCACGACATCGCAATCAACCTCCAGAACTTCGCCCCTTACCGGCAGCATCTCTACAGCCCACGCGCGCGGGGAGAGATTGTATTGTTCATATGTCTCTGGGGCGGTCTGTTTGTCATGTTGTCCATGGCGGCAGCCTTCGACAAAATGCGCAAGCCCAAGCGATGGGAACTCATAACCATTGTCGTGTTGATT
>DAOVLV010000227.1 GCA_030631085.1 Planctomycetales bacterium
GAACTGGGGCCGGTTTTTTCCGGTTTGCTCCACCTCGCGGTATCGCGTCGGTTTGTACCGGCCATTGTAGCACGTTTGCAGCCCTGGATATAAAGGCCATGAGGACTTGACGTCATCCCCACCTTCCTCCGGTTTAACACCGGCAGTCTCGCTAGAGTCCCCGCCATAACGCGCTGGCAACTAACGACAAGGGTTTCGCTCGTTACGGGACTTAACCCAACATCTCACGACACGAGCTGACGACAGCCATGCAGCACCTGTACACGTTTCACCCCGAAGGGCAACGGCACTCCTTTCAGAGGACGTATCCGTGCTTTTCAAATCCAGGATAAGGTTCTTCGCGTTGCATCGAATTGAGCAACATGCTCCACCGCTTGTGTGAGCCCCCGTCCATTCCTTTGAGTTTTACCATTGCGACCGTACTCCCCAGGCGGTCCACTTAACGCTTTCGCTACGGTTGGGAATCCGTCAAAGAACCGCCAACCTAGTGGACATCGTTTACGGCCAGGACTACCGGGGTATCTAATCCCGTTCGCTCCCCTGGCTTTCGCACCTCAGCGTCAGATCAGGCCCAGTGCGCCGCTTTCGCCGCTGGCGTTCCTCTTGATATCTACGCATTTCACCGCTCCACCAAGAGTTCCGCGCACCTCTACCTGCCTCAAGTCTGTCAGTTCGCCAAGCAATTCCTCGGTTGAGCCGAGGGATTTCACAAAACGCTTAACAGACCGCCTACGTGCTCTTTAAGCCCAGTAATTCCGAACAACGCTTGCCACCTTCGTCTTACCGCGGCTGCTGGCACGAAGTTAGCCGTGGCTTCCTCTGGGGATCCTCAACGCCTCCCTCTATTAAAGGGATTTGCTTGGTAGCCCCTGACGGTAGTTTACACCCCGAAAGGCTTCTTCCTACACGCGGCGTCGCTCCGTCAGGCTTTCGCCCATTGCGGAATATTCGTTCCTGCAGCCTCCCGTAGGAGTCTGGGCAGTGTCTCAGTCCCAATGTGGCCGGTCAACCTCTCAGTCCGGCTACCCGTCGGTGCCTTGGTAGGCCATTACCCTACCAACAAGCTGATGGGACATGGGCCGATCCCAAGCCGGCAGGTTCCCGAAGGAATCCCCACCCTTTGATCACTCAAACCGAAATTCATGTGACATTATCGAGTATTGCGCCACCTTTCGATGGACTATCCTCGTGCTTAGGGTACGTTACCCATGCGTTACTCACCCTTCCGCCGCGCTAATTGCTCCCCGAAGGGAACTTTCGCGCTCGACTTGCATGGATTAGCCACGCCGCCAGCGTTCGTTCTGAGCCAGGATCAAACCCTTCACTTGATCTATTGTTCTTCTCGAACCCGAAGGCTCGATTAGTTCAACATAAGGGTGATGCTGGTTTATCCGACAGGTTTCACCCTGCCAAAATGGTCAAGCCCAATATCCAAAAAGGACAACGGACCAGGCCAACTCAAAATTCTGCTATGCTATCTGGCTTAATAAGCATCACGAGAATCTTGAGTCCGGCCCCACCATCGTGAAATAGCAAGACCTTTTGCAAAAACTCCAGGTCCGACGGTAATCGTGATAACCACCGCCAAACCCGTCACATCCTCGTGACGATTACACTGTTCACTTGTCAAAGAACTTTTCCCTTCGACTCAACCAGCCGGGGGATACAATAAGCATCAAGGCATACGATAATCGTACCCCTCATTCCACACCCATCAAAGATGTTTCATTCACTACTGTACCACCCCCGTTTTCGCGCGTCAAGTGTTTCTGGAGTGTTTCTGATAATTTTTTTTTACGATACGACGTTTATCGGTTTCCCCGCGATGAACGCAGCCATATTCTCCGCCGTCGTTTGCATCAATCGCCTGCGGGCAGCCAGTGTTGCCCAGGCGATATGCGGCGTAATCAGGCAGTTTTTCGCCGATAACAGCGGGTTATCAGGGCTTATCGGTTCGGCCGAAACCACGTCCAGTGCGGCTCCTGCAATACGCCCTGCCTCAAGCGCGCCGGCCAGGTCGGCTTCGACTATAAGCCCGCCGCGAGAATTATTAATTAAAAAAGCGTTGGATTTCATCCGGGCCAGAAGTTCGCTATTGACTATACCGACATTTTCCGCCGTCTGCGGGCAATGCAGGCTGACGACATCGGCGGCCTCGAATAACTCCTCAACCTCGACCCATTGGAACGGTTCGTATTCCGGCGGGTTGGCTTGGTTGACATCGGCGGCCAGGACTTCCATTCCGAATGCGTGGGCCAGTTCGCCGACGCGCCTGCCTATCCTGCCGAAGCCGACGATGCCCATTTTTTTACCGGTCAATTCTACCAGCGGGGAATCCCAGAAGCAGAAGTCCGGCGACTCGCTCCAGCGGCCAGCCTTGACGGCCTGGTCGTGCGCGCCGACGTGATGGGCCAGTTCAAGCAGCATCGCAAAGGTGAATTGCGCGACCGAATCGGTCGCGTATATCGGAACGTTCGAGACCACTACGCCCTGTCGCCCTGCCGCTTCGACATCGACGACGTTATATCCTGTCGCAAGGACGGAGATAAATCGCAGGCTGCCCAGTTGCCCCAGCGTATCAGCCGACAGCGGCGTCTTGTTAGTCAGCAGCACCTCGGCCCCGTCGGCCCGCTGAAGAATCTCATCGGGCGAGGTTCGGTCATAAACGGTCAGTTGTCCGAGGCCTTCGACCGCATCCCATGGATTATCTCCGGGGTTGAGCGTCTTGCCGTCCAGTACAACAATTTTCATATCGCATTCCTTTTCTTCAAATTGGCTGCGGGATTGTACTCGAAGATTGGCATCGTTGCATGCATTACGGACCAGTCACCGCCAAATTGTGGGAATTAAGTAAGGCGTCCCCGGAACTACTACGACGTGGTCGAAGCAGGCTAACGACGGACCTAGGTGCACCGGGGCTATCACCCGCAGTGCCAGGGCATGCTTCCATGTATCCATTTGCTGGGAATAGGATGTCTGATGAGAGCAGATACACCGTTGCCAGCATTCTCGGTGAATAGTTCATTCCACCAGTTGCCACTCTTTGGTTCTTGGCTCCAGAAATCCTCAAAACACCTTGCCTCATAGGCCTTCGATGCCTTTAGATCGTTGGGGAACTTTTCCAATGCATCCTTGTGCCATTGATAACCTATACCGCCTTCTATACCATCTCGGAAGCCGCATTTGATTCCCAATATTCGATTCCAGACCAGATCATCAATGAAGCAGATGGTTTTTAGGCTTGGATCGTAAAGATCCCACTTGACCTTCTTTTCGCCAGTCCTTTCGATGCTGCCTTCGTCCGTGTAACACCAGACTACTTGTCCATCCGGGATTTGCCGGCGGTGCCAAAGCTCATGATAGGCGTCTTTGACACCATGCGTATCGCAGTAGTATTTCGATTTGCTGTGATCAACGCGGCCCTCGGTGAGCGAAAATCCGGGAGGATGCACCGTCCATAGCCTTAGCTGATCTTCATGCCGGGACACAACCAACTCTACGAACTCCTCGGTCATTCGATACTTCTTCGCATTACCCGGTGTGACGTCGTATACGAAGCCGTAGTTCTCAAGCACATGAACCTTGCCTTGGAGGTTCTCGTGATCTTCGAAAGAGTAGACAAAACTCGGACTGCCCGCATTCAGAGACCATCTCTTGCTGATGATGAAGAACTCACGGATAAACTCATTGCCTTTCTTCGCCAAATCCTCCTTCATCTCTGCAATCAGGTCTGGCATTCTCGATGCGACTTTGCGGAAGGCCTCTGCTAGTGGATCGTTTCCATTCGGCGGGTATCCTGACGAAGATTGCTCGAGCGTTTCAGCCACCCACGCTTCGTGGTTGCCCTTAAGCTGGTGCAGGGCCTCGGGCGTGAAGGTCGAGAGTTGGTCATCCACCATCTTGTGATGGGTTCGACACAGGAGGAGCAGGTTGTCGTAGGAATCGATCTCATCAGGTGGGAATGCCGGAAGATGGCGAGGGCCACTGGGGCGTCGGGAGACGATGTGGCACTCCTCGCCCACAACGGACTCATCATCATGAGGAGTCGAGTCCATGATCAGTTGGGTCCGACAGAAGGCGCACCGGCTGCCTGACCGTCCCCATAGCAGTTTGCGCGTCTTGTCGGTGATCGACATGCTCTTCAACCCTCAGCAGTGACCGCACAGTATGTAACAACCGAAACGGTTACCTATTTCTCCGACCATTTTCAGCATAGCGTCAACATAAGCAGCCCATCATTCTCCGTCAACACCAATATAGGCGGGCACTTACCGCCTGATTGCTTTCGTCTGCGGGAGCGTATAAACTCTCCGGCGGATGAAACGCAGGCGGTTCAAGTCAAATTTCAGGTTGCTTACGCGTCGGCCTCTGGTTTTCGCACGCATTTATCGATGGGAGTTGTTGTTTCTGCTCGTC
>DAOVLV010000084.1 GCA_030631085.1 Planctomycetales bacterium
CGTAGTTTCGCAGCCTCTCGATCCGTTCGAGGTCGTCGGTAATCCGACTGGCAAGCCTGAAGATATACGGTTTACCTTCCAGTCTTGCCTTCAGGTCGGCGACCATACCATCCCAGTCGCCCTCGTATAGATTACGCTTCAGCACGACCAGCATGCGCTCTTCCCGGCTCAATTGCCGGACGAACCTGCGCACCTGCTGGTCGCGGGCGTCCTTACCTCTGGTAGGCGTCACAGGCGACTCCTAACGCGACAGGCCTTCTCATGCAAACGTCACTTACTCGCACTCGAATCCATATCGGCCCCGTCGAAAGTCTATAATCTAGGGTCGTGTTGCGGAAACGTCAACAAAAACCCTTCGCAGGTTCGAACTTTGACTCTCGGAGGCGGATGTTCTAATATGATGTGCTCGTGTTTTGCCGAAGGCATGCTACGCATAGCGGGGGCCTGATACGGGGTGCAGACAACATGATGTGCAAAGACCGGGACTGGATAAAGGCGACTATCGCCCACGAGCAAACCGAGGCTGTTCCGTATAATGCCACGTTCTGCCCGCCGGTAATCTCGGCCCTTCAGGAACATTTCGGAACCGACGATATCAAAGAGTCGCTCGGTTTCCCGATTCGTACGTTGTGGTGCACCGGCACCAGGCCTCTTTACGCTTCTCCCACCGAGTACGGCGAAAGGACGACCGACGAGTTCGGCGTTCTCTGGGCAAACAGCGACATCGACCGAGGCACTCCCATAGGCCCGCCGCTCGCAGAAGCGAACCTGTCCGGCTACACCTTCCCCGACCCGGCGGCTGAATATCGTTTCGAAAACCTGGGCCGGTGGTGCCGGGACAACAAGGAACATTTCACCATCATCTGGGTCGGCGACCTCTGGGAGCGGGCGACGTTCATGCGGGGAATGGAGAACATTCTACTGGACGTGGCGCTGAACCGGCGTTTCGTCGAGGAGTTACTGCGCGGCATAGCCGATTACATTCTCGCGACGATGGAAATACTCTTCGAACGGTTCACCTTTGACGGAATCGCACTCAGCGACGACTACGGCTCGCAGAAAGCGATGCTCATCTCGCCGGATCACTGGCGGGGACTTATAAAGCCGCTGCTGGCCGAGATTTACGGGCTGGCCAAAAAGCATGGCCGATATACGTTCCACCACAGTTGCGGCAATATCCTTCCAATCATCCCCGACATGATAGAAGTGGGAATCGACATCCTCAATCCCATCCAGCCTGAGGCGATGGACATTTATCAGATCAAGCGGGACTTCGGGGCGGACCTGACCCTTTGCGGCGGGTTGAGGACGCAGGACCTCCTGCCGAGCGGCACGCCGCAGCAAATCCGCGACGAGGTCAGGAAACTCAAGAACGAAATGGGCGCCGGCGGCGGATACATCCTTGAACCGGGAATTACCATCCAGGCCGACGTGCCGCTTGAAAATATGCTCGCCCTGTTCGAAGAGGCCCGAAAAACGGACAATTGATTCTTTCTCTTAAAACCTCCCAATAATTAATTCCCTGTCCGCGTCTTCTTCTTTTGGCTTATCGGAAGAACAATTGTAACAGTATTTTGATATTTATTCGGGTTTGAGCGATACCATGTATCGTCCGGCTTTACGGTCGTTGAATTGCCGCAGCCGTGCGCTTTGGCGATGATTTTATATGAACAAAGCGTCTTTTTGGAGGGAGTCTTTAAGGATTCCATTATTGCCAATGTTCCGCTTTTATTCTTTGGAAGCGGCGTATGCCCGTCTGGGCCGGTACGTGTTACAGAGATAGCCTTTGGAGGGATGGTGTCATTCATACTGATAGGAAGAAGCGACGGATCTTTTATATTTTTTACCGTTACTGTCGCTCCTTCAACAGGATTACCATTCTTATCCACCACTTTTACATCAAGATAGTAATAGACTTTCGAGACGCCGTTATTGTTTCCGCCGATCCAGCCGACTTTTGTTGAATTTGAATTAATCAGGTGTATCGTTGGTTTGTATCCTTTCCAACTTGAGCTGTCCAAACAGATGTCTTTGCCGGAACAGTCGCCTCCGCCGGTGTTGGATATTTTGGTATTAACAATCCTGTATTCCCCCCATATTTTGTCCAGGTCGATTGGGTTTCCTCCATTGCCGGTGATTGTCGAGTCTATTATGTTCCAATTACCTGCGGTATGGCATTTGTAACCGGCTGATGCATAGAATTGGATGCCATCTGCTCGGTTAGCCTGACTTACCAGGTCGATTATGGCGCAATCATGTCCGTTATCAATAGCCATCCCCCTGGAAGGAACGTTTCTAACTACATTGTGCCTGAACGTTATGTTGTAAAGTTCTACAGTTGAACCGTCTATGTAGTACCCGTTGTCGCCTTTATCCAAATCATGAATGTAATTGTATTCTGCGATTGAATTTTTGGCGCCGTGCCAGTCCATACCGTTGTGGATGACATATTTTCCCTTGGCTGCATCTCCTGAAAAGACTTCGTTGTGACCACAATAGGAGTATTCGGACTGAGACATCGCAATACCGTTCCATCCGGAACTTGTAACGGTATTGTAGGCGACAATGATATTTTTACCTCCGCCGACAGATATGGCCCCGCCTCCTTTCGGCAGAGAACCGACAGTATTGTTGAATATCAATATGTTATTGCATTTCTTGTGATAATTGGATATTGAGCCAAGAAATATCTCCTTCATCTTGTTATGGCATACTTCAATGTTGTCCGACTCTACGTAAGTTATGCCTGATTGGCATTCAGTAATATTATTGTGATAAAAGGTAACGACCGATTTGGTCCGTTCAGCCCTGATCCCGGCCAATCCGGATATGGTGTTTCTTTGCAGTTCACCTGTAGAGCCTGAGAGAATCCGTATCCAGGGTCGGCCTTTCCCGTAACTGTTGTTCTCGTATTTTTTAGCGGTTCTGTTCCAGGATTTTATGATTACGTCGCCGATGGAAATGAAGCCGGCAGACGATATGCCGGCGTCAACATTTTCTCCCAGCAATCTGATCTCATCCGTATCTATGCCGTTTATGTAAAGTTGCCCATTGGAAGTAACATTGATTTTCTTTTTTACCAACCAGACCCTGGGCGAGACCTTTTCGATAATAGAGGCGTCCTTTATGGAATTGGCGATATGTCCGGGATTTGTCCAGCCATTGGCTATTACAATACTATCTTTGGATTTTGAATAACTGACATTAGCCGTTCCCGTTGCAGTTGTAGCCACAATCCATGTCAATCGGTCCGGATAATTAATTTTCAGGCTGAGATCTTTGTATTTTCCCACGCCGTCGGCGGTGATTGTTTTTCGACATACCGTCTCTACGGATATTCTCCAGATATTTTTCTTCGAAGGAACAGTGAAACTGAAAACGGATTTGTCATTAGATTGATCTTTGCCGTTCACTCTCCAGATAAAAGCATCCGGCTTACCGCTCACGGTTATGCTGAACTTAATACGTTCTGCCTTGTTTGCTAAAAAAGCGATTTTCTGATTTGCTGTTTTGGTATTGCTCCAATTAGTAATTATGGGCGGCTTTGCACCCACCACATTGGTCGCCTTGGCCGGAGATGTTCCGGGAGCGTGAGCCGGTTGGGATGTGGACTTCTCATCGGCGACAAGGCCGCCTACCGAGGACGCCAAAATCAAAACGGCCGACGCCGCCAAAAGTATTTTTGTTACCCGCATCATTGACATTTTCTGTCTCCTTCCTTATTTCTTTCGCGACTCGTCGAGTTTGCCGGCGAGATCCTTTACTGTCTTTATAAGGATATCCTCTGATGCGCCGGAGAAAGACGTCGGCCGACCCCAGGGGCTATCCCCATAATTGCACCATCCGATGGATTCCATGTATCGGGAGGGAATATAGCCCACATACTCGTTGGTGAAGCCTAAGGGAATAACGCAGCGGTTGGGAAAAGCCTTCTTGATTCCCATGCCGATCTCGGCCATGGGTTCCCCCGGAACCCCGGAAATGAGGATATGGTCTCCGAGGGTAATGACCTGGACCTCCACGGGAACACCCTCAACCACCTTGTCGCCTTTCTCATAGGCATCAAGGAGACGCTGCAGGCGTCGCACGGACATCCTGGCGATTCGCTGACCGGCGCCTTGAGCAGCAATTTTTTTAAGGTTTTTCTCGGCGTCGGCCAGTTCACGACGGACGGATTCCTGACCCTTTGCTCGGTAGAGGGGCAGTTTGACCATTGTCGAGGCGATAGCAATGCTTCGCACCGGTACGGTCTTAGTGGCCTTGGCAAGTTTGACGGCCTCGGCGCCGAAGATAGAACCGAACCGGCGGGCGTCGTCCACAGTGCCGTATCTGAAGTTGGATTTATCCTCGTTCAGGAAAGCAATCTTGATGTCGCCACCGGTTCCTGTGGCGAAAAGGGCTGTACTTCCCGGGTAAGCCCGTTCGAGAGCCTCTCGGAGAAAGAATGGAAAATCACCGTGGACAGTGCCGCCGCTCAGCGTGCTGACGGTGGGATGGGAAGCATAACTGGCAAGGAAGGCGATAGGCGTATGGTCAAGGCTGTCGAATCTGACAAGGGTAAGTTCCTGGTCTGCCGGTCCGTCGGGGTTGGGTCCCCAGCGGACGCCCCAGTCTTTCTTCTTCCAGCGGTTGATGGCAAGGTTAACGTTTCCCCTGGCATAGCCCACAAGGGCGGGCCGCTTGACCTTGTCGGCCATGAAGACGGCGTCGGCGCATTTCTTCGCCACGAACACAAGATACTCCTTGCCTCCTTCCTCTCTGTTCCAGGGCAAGGGGCCTCCTGCGTGGGTATGGGAGGAGTTGAGCATGACATGGTCGGCTGGAATGCCCGTGAGTTGTTTGATCCGCTTCCTGGCGACCGAAACCTGATCTTTGAAGAAAAGTTGCGTGTCGGCACAGACAATGGCGATCCGCTTCTTGCCGCATTCCAGGACTATGGCTGTGGCGTATAGTGGAGTGCCGATGGGGAAGACCTTTCCGCTCCTGCTGATCCTGACAGGGGGTGTGATGTCCAGCCTGGCCACGCCTACCTTCAGTGGGGTCTTCATCAGTGGTTCCCTTTCTGCTGTTGTCTTCGTGTCCGTAGAGGCAGTCGCCGGCCGGGATGTCGAGCGGTCGTCGCCAGCCTGACCGCCTGCCGGAGACACCAGAATCACAACGGCCGACGCCGCCAACAGCAAACCCGTCGCTTTCAATAATGACATTTTCTGTCTCCTTCCTGTTTCTTTTATAACCCTGCATGACTTGGGAGGTTTCTCACATTCTCTCTGCCCTGGGTCGGAAAGGGAAGGCTCGGCCGCCGGTGTCATCTTGGTTCTGCCTGGGGGCCGACAAATTATTTCCAAAAATTTCTAAAGTTTGCTTGACATATCATAGATATTATGATATATAATGACCAGTAGCCCGGAGTGGCGGTTATCGCCCGTGCGAAAGGCCGCTCATGCGTGGACGAAAGGACAAACACGATTGGAAACGTGCCGCAAGGCGCTTGCAAGGTGAAAGGAGACAAAAATGACCGGGAAAAAGGTAAAAAAGGGCAGATCAGCAGTGGCGGCAAAGAAAAAGGCTGCCAGGAAGCCGACGGCGGACACCGTCCGTACCGGCGAGCAGGCCGATGACCTGCTGAACATGGACCAGGCGATTGCGATGCTGAAGACAAGCCGACCAACATTCTACCGTTGGGTGCGGGCGGGAAAGATCAAGAGCATGAAGGTAGGCCGGCAATGGCGGTTCTACCGGGAAGACATTGAGCGGTTCCTCAAAGGACAGGAGCCGAAGATCGAACTTCCCACCGATATAGGCCCGCTGGTGGCGAGCCTCAGCAGTCGTGTGAAGAAACTCGGCGGGAAAGACCCCTCTGTCCCCGACGCCGAGCCTGTTTGCCGGGTGGCGAACCTGATAATCGTCCTTGGCGCCACCATGCGCGCCAGCGACATTCACATCGAACCGTACGAGAAAATTGCGGTAATCCGCTGCCGGGTGGACGGTGTACTGCATCCGGTCGGCGAGTTCGACATCCGCCTCCTGCCGGCGGTCGTCGAGCAGTTCAAGCGAATGGCCGCCTGCGACGTGCAGGAAAAGATCATGCCCCAGGACGGGCGTATTAAGATAGCGATTAGACAAAAGGACGACGCTGTGGAACTCGACCTGCGAGTCTCTTTCCTGCCGGCGGCGATGGGTGAGGCGGTTACACTGCGGATACTCCGCAAGGATGAGGCTGGTCTGTCTCTCGACCGCATTGACTACGCCACGAACGACAGGGAAAAACTCCTTCGGGCCATTGAGGCCCCGCACGGACTGGTGATTATTTCCGGGCCGACCGGCTGCGGCAAGACAACGGTGCTGTACGCCTGCCTGGCCCACTTGATAAATCCGGGAATCAAGGTGATGAGTGTGGAGGATCCCGTGGAGTATCTCATTGGCGGCATGGTCCAGGTGCCCGTACGCCAGAAGGAGGGATTGACCTTTGCGCGGGCGACACGGTCCTTCCTCCGCAGCGATCCTGACGTCATCATGATCGGCGAGATCCGCGACCTTGAGACCCTCGAACTTGCCCATCAGGCCGCCCTGACCGGACACCTGGTCATGACTACCTTGCATGCCGGCAACGCCGCGCTTGCCCTGAAGCGCATGGTGGACATCGGCGAGCCACCATTTCTGGTCGCCGACAGCACCAAACTTATCAGCGCTCAGCGACTGGTCCGATGCGTCTGTAAGGCTTGCAGTACGCCGGACGAACCGTCGGCCAAGGTGCTCGTGCGGGCAGAAGAGATGGCCCATGCCGGTGGCCTGCAGTGGGAAGCTTTGGAGAAAAATTTCCGCAAACCCGTCGGCTGCGACCAGTGCGGTCAAACGGGTTATCGGGGTCGGACTCTCATTACCGAGATGTTGGAGGTTACGCCGGAAATCGGCCAGGCCCTGCGGAGCGGGGCATCGGTGGACGAAATTCGCGTCATCGCCGTACGTGGCGGCATGACCACCATGGCCGCCGACGGTATCCGCCGCGCAGCCGACGGCGAAATAACTCTGGACGAGGTCTTCCGCGTGATGTCGCTACGGTAAGATTGAAGGTGTGCGTCGGGGTTCGTGAAAAAATCACGATTCATACGTCCGCGCCGGTTTAGGACGGAAGATAAGACGGATGGGCACTTCCGGGAAGGGCAGGCGCAGGCGAAGTTGGTTTATGAGGTATCGGCGGAATGCCGGCTCGAAGGAGTCAACATTGTTGACGAATACTGCCAGAGTCGGCGGGGCAGTAGCAATCTGCGTAACATAATAAATCTTCGGGTACTTATGCGTAAGTTTCGCCCTGGGCGCATGGGCGGC
>DAOVLV010000069.1 GCA_030631085.1 Planctomycetales bacterium
CGTTGGTCTTTTCGCTTTCTTTCAGCAACCCGCCCCTGGTAACGAACGTCATCGAAACCAGACCGACTGCCTTGGTCGGATGAAGGATTACCCGCAGGCCGTTGGGCAGCGTGAAAGTAACGGTCTTTGTTTCAGCGGCTTTTTTCGTCGAAGTCGGTTTGCCGGTACTGAGCAATTCCGGGACCATTCGCGTAATCACCATCTTATCGAAGGTGAAATACTTCTTCGCCATGGCCAGGACCTGCCGGGCAGTTACTTTCTGGATGTTGGCGGTGTAGTTCCGCGAAAAATCCACATCGCCGGTGGTCATGTAATCCCTCGCCAACGTTTCGGAGACGGCTTCGGCCTTCTGCTGGGTATAAACCAGGTCGGCGAGTTTCTGGCGCTTGGCCTTGGCGAGTTCATCAGCGGTAACGCCATCGGCGATAACGACGCGAAGTTGGCGGAGGATTTCGGTCTCGGCGGCATCGGCCTTGTCCGGTTCGGCGCGGAAACTGATGCTGAAAATCCCCTTTCCCCATGCCGGCGTCCACGAGCCGGTCCCAATGGATGTAACGAGCCGTTTTTCAAACTGGATCGACCGGACCATCCGGCTGCTCTTTCCGCGAGAGAGGATGTAACTCAATATGTCCAGAGCGTACAGGTCGTCGTGGGCCAGCGGGATCGTCTGAAAACTGAGACGTTCCATAACGTCTTTGACGGTCTTGCTCCTTACGGTTTGCCGACGGATGCCGACAATCGTCGGGACCTCCGGCAGGGACAGGTCGGGCGTCAGGCCTTTTTTGAAGTGCCCGAATCGCTCGGCTGCGCGTGCCAGCACGGTGAATGTGTCCACGTCGCCGGCGACGACGAAGATGATATTCTGCGGGACGTACATTCGCTTGACGTAGGCCAGCACGTCGTCGCGTGTGAGTTTGCTCAGCGGCTCGGCGAATCCGATTGTCGGTACGCCTGCGGGATGCGTACCGTAAAGGTCGGCTGAATGTGCGTACCACATCCGCCGGGACGGATCGTCCTTACCCATTTCCAGTTCGCGCTGGACGACGCCGTGTTCGCGATCGAAATCGGCCTGCGTGATTTCAGGCCTGGAAACCTGATCGGCGATAAGGTCCACGCATAGCATTGTCTTGCTTGATGAGGCCGCTATGTAGTAGCAGGTGCGTGCCTGGCCTGTATTTGCGTTTGATTGTCCGCCGATTTCGAGCGTTCTGGAGCGTTTCTCGCCCGACGAATGCGAAGCCATACCGCCCGGCATCTCGTGGATGGACTCTTTTGCTACCAGGTGTTCGCATAAGTGGCTCAGCCCCGCTCCCAGCCATTCCTTTTCATACAGCCCGCCGGCGCGGACGTACGCCTTGACGCAAACGACCGGAGCGTTGTGGTTTTCGGCCACTATCAGGGTCAGGCCGTTGGAAAGTTTCGCGACGGTTACGCCCGATTCGGTAGTCGTCGTTGCGACGATATCAGCAGGTGGGCAATAACCAACCGGCTCAATGGTTTCCCAAGTCGTCGGCATGTCGTCGCATCCGGCGATGAAAAACAAAACGAAAAAGTATCCCAGTGTGATTTTCTTCAAGGTATTTCTCCGATTTTTTACCCACGCAGCGCAGTGCGTGGGTTTTGCCTATGGGGTCGGTGGCGAAGATTCAACGTCGTTCAGATATGTCAGTGTCCGTTCGAGTTCGTCTTTGAGGTGTCGCAGTTTCAGCAGCGACTTGACTCGCGTGATAAGTTCCAGGCGGTTGACGGGTTTCGAAAGAAAATCGTCCGTTCCCGATTCGACGCCGCGTTCGATGTCGGACAGTTCGTTCAAAGCCGTTACCATGATAATCGGGATATCGCGTGTGTTCGGGTCGGATTTGAGTTTCCGGCAGACCTCGAACCCGCTCATCCGGGGCATCATTATGTCCAGCAGAATAAGGTCGGGTTCGACCTGCTGAACCATCTCCAGCGCCTCGATCCCATCGACGGCGGTTGAAGTCTCCACGTCGTCGATTGTCTGGAGGTACTCGATCAGCAATTCAAGGTTCTGGGCGTTATCGTCCACCACCAGTATCTTCGATGGTCTCTGATTATTCTCTGTCGCGTCGTTTGTCATATTTTTAGTCTCCTGCGTCCTGCAATCGCTAAAGACTAACGCTTTAGAGGTCAAATCTCAATGATGCTAAAGATTCGGTAGTGTCCTAATTTGAATTATTTGGCTTGTTGGCTGGACGAATTGCTATTTTTTCTGCTGAATTAGGATATACGTTTGTACCGCCTTGCGTGGCGTGATCAACATCACGTTGCGCGTAATAGCCGACGAGATTAAGGTAATAGATAAGGTCGCCGAAAAATCTGGCGAAGATAAATCAGAGTGGATAAGAAAAGTCTTGACTTCGGCATCTAATGTAATACAATAAGTGATCGGAAGGTGTGGGAATTGAACCCACTCGCTGGTGAAGAGCGAGCCGAACAGGATGCGAATTCCGTTCAGTGGACCACCACTTGGACACCTTCCATAGTGGACCTTCCGCCCCGCACAGTCACTTTGATCGGTAGCCGTGCGGGGCGGTGCTTTTTATGCTTAGCGCCTTCCAAGTCGGTCATTCTTAGTTGCGCGCGACCTTCTTCTCATTGCTCCTAATCCTTTTCCTTTACCAGACGTTTTTTACATGCCAATCTTACCAGATGCTACCGCCTATCGAAGCGAGAGTCAATAGGGAATCCGATAAAATTTTAATTTTTATCGCTGGCTATTGCGGCTAGGCTGGTGTATTATATTGGTGTTTTCAAGGAGACCGATTATGACGAATAAACCTGAACAAGAGCCCGGTTCGAGTGAATCCCAAGTTAAATCGCGTAAACACCGTAGCCCAAACTATCCCGTGATTGGATTGCAAAAGGCGACAGAGCTTACAAAAGTACTGTATGATGCTTATAAACGCAACCAAGTTCCCGTTGAGCTAGTCCATCAAAAATGGTCTTACAAGGCTCATGGTGGGGTTGGGAATCAAACGGTGGCCGCTTTGAAATCTTACGATTTAATAGACGTGGATGGCTCTGGCAAAAATCGAACAATCAAAATCTCCGAACGCGCATATAAAATTCTTGAGAACCATCCGGACCGTAAGAGGCTGTTGCAGGAGTCCGCTCTAAAACCCTTAGTTTACCAGGAACTCTGGGAGCAATACGGAGCAGGGGCACTTCCAGACAACGAGATTATTAGGCATTATTTGAAATTTGACCGAAATTTCAACCCTAGCTCTATCGACGGAATTATTGGAGATTTCCGCGATACATTTTCCTTTGTGGAGTTAAACATTGGCGATAAAATTGTTGCCCACGAAGAAGGTGGCTCTTCGCACAATGCGGTAGATAGCAACGAAACGCCGCCTATTGGCTTCGGGAATAAACCATCTGTGCCGCCCATAATGCCACCCAAGGGATTAAATATGGCAACAGACACATTTACATTAGGCGAAGGCACGATTACTTTTCAGTATCCAATATCGTTAAGTGAGGAAAGCTTTGATGATTTAGAGGCATGGATGAAATTGCAGCTTAAGAAAATCCAGAGAAGTATCATAACTGCTCCGGGAGATGATCCATCAACCAATGAAGGCTAGAAGCAAAGAGCCGTCATTAAGACGGCTTTTTTAATTAAATCAATTTTCAAATTAGGACACTACCAAAGATTTGGACCGGTCGGTGCTCTTGGCATTGGCGCCGATGAGGCATAATATGGGATGCGTGAGCAATCTTTTCAAAGACGATTCCGTTTCTTCTGGCCACGTGGTGGGCGTTGCCGTCGCTGCCGGTGTCTGGCGAACGTTCGATTACCTCTGGCCTGCGGATTTTATCGCCCCTGAAGTGGGTATGCGCGTCCGCGTACCGTTTGGACGGGGCGATCGGAAGACGCTGGGATTCGTCGCGGAAATCAACCGTCCGCCCGGGCAGCGAAAACTCAAAGCCGTTGCCGAACTTATAGACACGACGAAACCCCAACTCGACGGGAAATTATTGCAACTGGGCGACTGGATGAGCCGGTATTACCTCGCTCCGCCGGGGATGGTCCTGGCGGCGATGGTACCGGCGGCTGTGGGAAGGACGGCGCCGCGAACCGAGACAGTCGCGTATCTGCTGGCGGAAAAGGCCGATTGGCCAAAGGCGATTGGTTCGCGCCAGCGGCGTTTTCTTGATGAACTTTTCGAGGCCCGCGTTCAGGGCGTCGAACCTGTGCCGGTCGAACAACTGCTTGCCCATAGCGGCGGGTCGCGCGACACCGTCCGCCGACTTGTCCGTCGTGAACTTATCCGCACCGAGACACGCCCGCAAATCCTGAAACAACTCAACGAGCAGGTCGCTCCCGACCCGTTCGACCTCAACGACGACCAGCAAAAGGTACTTGCCGCTGTGGAAACCAAACTCGCCGGCGGATTCAGCGTTACGCTTCTGCACGGCGTAACGGCTTCGGGAAAGACGGAGGTGTATCTGCGGGCGATTCGCCGGGTCATCGCCGACGGCAAGCAGGCGATATTGCTGGTGCCGGAGATCGCCCTTGCCACCCAGACGCTTGAGCGACTTACCTCTCGCCTGCCGAAAGTGGCTGTGCTGCATTCGGGACTGACGGCGGCACAGAGGGCGTTCTACTACGAGCAGATACGCGACGCCCACGCCACCTGCGTTATCGGTCCGCGAAGCGCGGTATTTGCCCCTGCCCGTCGGCTTGGACTGATAATCGTCGATGAGGAACACGAGTCGTCGTACAAGCAGGAAACCGTTCCGCGTTACCACGGGCGCGATGTAGCCGTCAAACGTGCCGCCATCGAAGGCGTTCCGATTCTGCTGGGTTCGGCTACGCCGTCGCTGGAATCGCTCCACAACGCACAAACCGGACGATACGAATTGCTGAAACTGCCGCGGCGGATTCACTCCCTGCCCATGCCGACGCTGCTGTTGGTGGAACTGCGAAAGGAAATCACGCACGGAAAGATCGAACTTATCGGAAGGACGCTTGAACGGAAACTCGCCCAAACGCTCGACCGATCCGAGCAGACGATCCTCCTGATGAACCGTCGCGGGTACGCCAGTTTCGTCTTCTGCCCGTCGTGCAAATGGCAACTCCAGTGCGAGCAGTGCAGCCGGGCTATGGTCTTCCATCGCGCCTTGAGCCTGGCGATGTGCCATTACTGCCAGGCCACCGCTGCGGTTCCGCGAGCGTGCCCTGCCTGCGGGAAGAAACTTATCCTTTTCGGGATGGGCATCCAGCGGATCGAAAGCGAACTCGCCCGCAAGTTCCCCACCGCCGTCGTCGCGCGGATGGACAGCGACACGATGTCCAGCCCAAAACAGTTTTCCGAAGTCTTCGACCGTTTCGCTGCCGGGGATGTGGACATTCTGCTGGGCACGCAGATGGTGGCCAAGGGTCTGGATTTTCCGCGTGTAACGCTGGTCGGTATCGTCAGCGCAGATACAGCCCTTGCGATTCCCGATTTCCGGGCGGCAGAGCGGACGTTCCAGTTAATCGTCCAGGTGGCGGGGCGGGCCGGTAGGGCAAAGCGCGGCGGCGAGGTTGTCGTCCAGACGCTCCATCCGTCGGACCCCGCTATCCGCTTCGCACTGAAGCATGATTACGCCGGTTTTACAAACTATGAACTTCCGCAGCGCGAGGCGATGGGTGTTCCGCCGTTTGTCCGCCTGGTGCGGTTTATTGTCCGCCATGAGAAGGTCGCCCGCGCCGAAGCCGGCGCTGATACGCTGGGAAAATATCTTCGCCGATTGTTCGTAAGTAAAAACGACGTGAGAATAGACGGACCGATGAAGGCGGGAGTATTCAAGATTCGCAACCTGTTTCGCTTTGAGATAAACTGTTTCTGCCCGGCCGCAGGTGTAATCCAGAGCGCCGTAGTTCAAGGAATGTCGAAACTCCGCGCCGAAGTCGGCGCGGAAATCGTTATCGACGCAGACCCCGCAGGACTGTTATAACCTTATCCGCCATGCGAATCGTAGTTACCGGACAAGTTGGTATAGACAAGAAAGCCTTTCTTGAACAGGCAGTCGCAGCCGCCGAACGCGCAGGCGTCGCCGTTACGCTCTGCAACGTCGGCGAGCGAATGTACGCCGAGGCCCCGGACGTACCTGCAGGGAAAATCCTCGACCTGCCGCTGAGCCGGCTAAACAGCCTCCGACGGAGCGTCTTCAAAGACATCCTTGCCCTTGGCGCAACCGAGACCAACATTATCGTCAATACCCACGCCACTTTCCGATGGCGACATGGGCTGTTCTACGCATTCGATTACGACCTGATGGGCGAACTGTCAGCCGATCTGTACATAACGCTGGTCGATAACATCGACCGCGTACACGCTCGCCTGCTGCGCGACGGGCACACGAACCACACACTCAAAGACCTGATGGTCTGGCGGGAAGAGGAAATCCTCGCCACCGAACTGCTCAGCCAGATCGTTCGCGGGCATGGGCGTTTTTACATTCTCGCCCGTGGCCTGGGCGACGAAGCCGAAAACGAACCGGCAGAGATGCTCGCAAGGTTCATCTCGCCGGGTAAATGGAAGAAGGCCTATTTGAGTTTCCCGATGACCGGCATCGACGACGCCGAGACAATCGCGCAGATTCGGCAGTTTCGGGCAGAGATGAAGCGCCATTTCATCTGCTTCGACCCCGGCGACCTGGAGGAAAAACACCTTTGCAGCCTCGCGCTGTCGGCAGCAGAAGCCGGCGACCGGTTTGTTACATTAAATGTGGACGGAAAGGAAATCCGCATCGAGACTACCGAATTGCTGGCGATACTGCCGGACATCGACGGGCAGATTTACGCTCGCGATTTCAAACTCATCGACCAGTCCGATATGATTATCTCGCTGATACCGGCCATTCCCGCCGGCGACGGCTCGGGCGCACGTCCAGGCATCTCGTCGGGCGTCGAACGCGAACTCCAGCACGCGCACGAAGCCGCCCGGGACGTCTTCGTTATCTGGACCGCCCGGACCGAGCCTTCACCGTTCATCACCGAAACGGCTACCAAAGTATTCCGCTCGACAGGCGAAGCCGTCGAATTCTTCCGGCAGGAAAATTACATCCAGGAAACCCACCCCGGACGATTATTCGGGTGAACGAAACTTACCATGCCAGCCACTCACCATGCGCCCTCGCTTTGGCTATCACGGTATTCTTGTCTCAATGCGTGGCATACGGATTCTTCTTGGTTGCTATTGCCGTCCTCGGGCGGGCTTTTTTTTCGGTCTTTTTCAGAAGTCGGCCGAAAGCATTATCCTGCGACATATCCGGGGACAGGACAGCGATTTCCTCCATGACGGGCAGCAATTCCGACCAGCGTTTCCGCTCGGCCAGTTCGTCCATCAACACCATGCGGATATCAAGGGCGTCGGGCGCCAGTTCCGCCGCTTGGTGTATCTCCATCAGTCCTTCATCAACCTGTCCGCTCTCAATCAAAATCTCTCCGAGAAGATAGTGTCCTTCGGCGTTCTCCGGTTCGGCAGAAATCGCCTGGCGGCAGATGGTCTGGGCTTCTGTGAACTTCCGCTGCATCCTTAGCATGCGCGCCCCGGCGCGAAGGATCATTCCGTCGTCCTGATTTAACTGTGAAAGAATACTCCCGACTCGTTCAAAATCTCCGAATTGCAGGCAGGCGAAGGCGTTTTCTATCGTCTCCTCGACATTTCCGGTAGCCAGGGCCTGTTCGGCGGCGGCTGAAGCTTCAGCCACTGCATCGCGCACCTTTTTGATGTGCATACTGTAGTACTTATCGCATCGCGGACATTTGTTTATCACGCGAATACGGCCAAGGGGAATGAATGGAATAAAATACAAATGAAAGAACTCCCGCGCGGTGTAACTCATCAATCGGAATCGCTTGCCGCAA
>DAOVLV010000273.1 GCA_030631085.1 Planctomycetales bacterium
GCATTGTCTTTATAATTCTGCGATTTCATTGAATCGTGGAATTAAACAGAGAAAACTTCCGCAAACCCGGTACCACCAATGCCGAATGCCCAATGCCGGATGCCTGCTTCTGATATGATTGCTATTATAGATTACGGACTTGGGAATCTTCGGAGCGTTCAATGCGCCTTGCGGCGGATTGGGGCCGAGTCGGCGATAACCGCCGATGCCGGCGAGATTTCCGCCGCCGACGGCGTAATCCTGCCGGGTGTCGGAGCATTCTGGCGAGCGATGGAGAACCTGCGCAAGAGCGACCTGGTGAAAGTCGTGCTCGAAACTGCGCGAAACAGCAAGCCGTTACTGGGAATATGTTTAGGGATGCAAATGCTGTTCGACGAGAGCGACGAGCATGGCCGGCATGAAGGGTTGGGAATCATTCCCGGAAAGGTAACTCTATTCGCGCCGGGGCTGAAAATTCCACACATGGGCTGGAACGAGGTCAAACATGGCGAGCCTTCGCCGCTGTTCGAGAGCGTCGAAAACGAGGCATTCTTCTACTTCGCCCATTCGTATTACGTAGCCCCGGACGAACCCGCCGCCGTTATCGGATCGACCGATTACGGGGCGACATTCGCCTCGGCCGTCCAGAAAGATAATGTCTTCGGCGTCCAGTTCCACCCGGAACGCTCCGGGCCTGTGGGATTGAAATTGCTGGAGAATTTTTGCGGGTTATGCAAAACAAATTGAACCACAAAGAGCACAAAGGACACTCTCAATTGGCAATTGGAAATTGACAATTGGAAATTGAAAATGTTGGCAAAACGAATAATACCGTGTCTGGACGTCAAAGATGGCCGAGTGGTCAAGGGCCGATCGTTTGTGAACCTGCGAGACGCGGGCGATCCTGTCGAGTGCGGCAAGCAGTACAGCGAAGCCGGAGCCGACGAACTCGTCTTTCTCGACATCACCGCTACGCTCGAAGCCAGAAAGACGATTCTCGAACTGGCTGCCCGCGTGGCCGATGAGGTTTTCATCCCGTTCACCATCGGAGGGGGAATTTCGACCATTGAGGACGCTCGCGGGCTGCTGAGCGCAGGGGCCGAGAAAATCTCCATCAACACCGCAGCCGTGAAAAACAAACCACTCATAACCGAGATTTCCGAAGCCTTCGGAAACCAGGCGGTCGTCGTTGCGATTGACGCAAAACGAACCGGTGAAAGTTGGGAGGTTTTTATCAGCGCCGGGACAACGCCGACGGAAATCGACGTAATCGAGTGGGCTAAAGAGGTCGAGCAGCTCGGAGCCGGCGAGATAATGCTGACCTCGATAGACTCCGACGGGCACAACGCCGGGTACGACATTGAGTTAAACGCAGCCGTCAACGAGGCCGTTTCCATACCGGTAATTGCTTCCGGCGGCGCGGGCGGTCCCGAAGACATGCTCCGCGTATTCACCGAAGGGTCAGCCGACGCAGCCCTGGCAGCGTCCATCTTCCACTATGGAACCTACACCATCGCCGAAGTAAAAAACTACCTCCGCAACCACGGCGTGCAGGTGAGAACGTAGAAAAAATGAAAAATGATAAATGATAAATGATAAGAAATGACCGTGTTCTTCCCTCCGCACTCGCCATTTAGCATTTCATCCGGCATTGCCTCTTGCATGTCGTACCCCTGATGTGTTATATAGATTGGCCCGTCAAGGTGAAGTCGCCTTCAGGCCCCCAGAAGTAAAAATTTCGTCGCCCGCGGTACAGGGCGGGGACAGGAAGAATGGAGTCGAAAGCGTAAAATATGGCTAAATACATTTTCGTAACAGGCGGAGTGGTTTCGTCGCTGGGCAAGGGGATTACGGCGGCATCGCTGGGAATGCTGCTTGGTCGGCGCGGGCTGAAGGTGGCGATGCAAAAATTCGACCCCTACCTCAACGTCGATCCCGGAACGATGAACCCCTATCAGCACGGCGAAACTTACGTTACCGACGACGGGGCCGAAACCGACCTCGACCTGGGACACTACGAACGATTCACCGGAATCCCCACCAACAGGGCGAGCAACTTCACCTCCGGACGAATCTACAGCAGCGTAATCGAAAAGGAACGTCGCGGCGATTACCTCGGCGCGACCATCCAGGTCGTCCCGCACATCACCGACGAGATCAAGTCGGCAATCCGCGAGGTGGCTGACGACGCCGACGTAGTAATCACCGAACTGGGCGGAACCGTCGGAGACATCGAAGGCCTGCCATTCCTCGAAGCCATTCGCCAGTTCAGCCTGGACGCCGGACGCGAAAACGTCATGTACCTGCACGTTACGCTCATCGTAACGGTCAAGGCCGCCGGCGAAATCAAAACCAAACCCACCCAGCACAGCGTCCAGAAACTCCGCGAAATCGGTATCAGCCCGGACGTGCTCGTCTGCCGATGCGAAAAACCTATCGACGAAGCAATGAAGCAGAAAATCTCCCTGTTCACCTCCGTCCCGCGACGATGCGTTATCGAAGAGCCGGACGTAACCGACACCATTTACGAAGTTCCTTTCCAGTTCATCGATCAGGGGCTGGATGAGTACGTCATCGAGCGTCTAGGCCTGGAGGCCGGGCCTCTGGACCTCGGACCCTGGCCCGGAATTATCGAAACCATCCGCAACCCGGCATCGACTGTTTCGGTGGCTGTGGTCGGAAAATACAGCGAACTCCAGGACGCCTACAAGAGCATATACGAATCCCTCGACCACAGCGGAATCGCGAACAAATGCAAAGTCGTCGTCAAGCGAGTACTGGCCGAAGATGTCGAGTCGCAGGGGCCTGACGCCCTTCTTGGTGACGTTCAGGGAATACTTGTTCCGGGCGGTTTTGGCCTGCGCGGCATCGAAGGCAAGATATCGGCCATTCGTTACGCACGCGAGCGGGGCATCCCGATGCTGGGGCTTTGCCTGGGAATGCAGTGCGCCGCCATCGAGTTCGCGCGGAACGTCTGCGGGCTTGCCGACGCCGACACCACCGAAAACCAACCGGATTGCCAACATCCCGTCATCTACCTGATGGAAGAACAGAAGTCCGTTACCGACAAGGGCGCGACGATGAGGCTCGGCGCCTGGCCTTGTAAACTGTCCGATGGCTCCATCGCCCGAAAGGCCTACGGTGAGGACCAAATCAGCGAACGCCACCGCCACAGATACGAATTCAACAACGCATACCGCGAGATATTTGAAGCCAATGGCATGCGTTTCAGCGGCATCAGTCCGGACAATAAACTGGTGGAGATCATCGAACTTTCCGGGCATCCGTGGTTCCTGGCAGTGCAGTTTCACCCGGAATTCCGCTCCAGACCCATAGCCCCGCACCCGCTCTTCGCCGACTTCATCGAAGCAAGTATGAAAAAGAAAAGGAAGTAGTTTTTAGTAATTAGTAATTGGTAATTAGTAATTGGGCATCGGGTACTTTTTTACCAATTACGAATTACGAAATTCGTGTAATTCGTGGACTCGCTTTTATCTATGCCAAAGAGAACAGACATTCAGAAAATCCTCATCATCGGGGCTGGGCCTATCGTTATCGGGCAGGCGTGCGAGTTTGACTATTCCGGCGTGCAGGCGTGCAAGGCCTTGCGCGAGGAAGGATATTCGGTTGTCCTGCTCAACAGCAACCCCGCGACGATAATGACCGATCCGGAGATGGCCGACCGCACCTATATCGAGCCGATAACGCTTGAGATGCTCGAAGCGATTCTCCAACAGGAGAGGCCCGACGCGCTTCTGCCGACGCTCGGCGGGCAGACCGCGCTGAACCTTGCCGTCGAAGCGCACGAGGCTGGGCTGCTGGAAAAATACGACGTCGAGATGATCGGCGCGACAGCCGAGATAATCCACCGGGCGGAAGACCGCGACGCATTCAAGGACATCGTATCGGCTGCCGGCGTGGAAGTCCTCCGCAGCGAA
>DAOVLV010000256.1 GCA_030631085.1 Planctomycetales bacterium
CCCCGACGCCTCGACGCCAATGTCGCTTCTGGCGCTGCATCCGAACGTGCAGTTCAATTTCTATCGAGGCGGGATAGGCGAAGTAAACGTGGAAATGCACTAACAGATAGAAATGAATATTGAATATCGAACGGAGAATTTTGAATGACGAAGTAAAAAAAGCACCCCTCAAAAGCGGATTGTTTCTTTTACTTCGAAATTCAAAATTCCTCTGTTCATTATTCAATATTCTCTTAAAAATCATGAACACACAGGTACAAGTCGTAGTAGCGGGGCATATATGCCTCGATATTATCCCCGCGCTGGACGGCGTGAAAGGCGGGCTTGAGTCGATTCTCGTTCCGGGCAAACTCACCAACATAGGCCCTGCCGTCGTCGCCACCGGAGGGGCAGTGTCCAATACAGGTCTGGCGCTGCACCGCCTGGGTATCGGCACTCGCCTGATGGGAAAAATCGGCGATGATCAGTTCGGTTCGTCCGTCCTGGAGATTCTTCGCGCCCGCGATGCCACCCTGGCTGACGGCATGATCGTAACCCCGGGAGAGCACACCTCTTACACCATCGTCATAAGCCCGCCCGGCATCGACCGGACCTTTCTGCACTGCCCAGGCGCAAACGACACATTCAGCGCAGACGACATAGACTATGGCAACCTTACCGGCGCGAGACTGTTTCACTTCGGATACCCCCCTATCATGCGGCGAATGTTCATCGACGACGGGAGCGAACTTGAAAAATTACTACTCGGCGTAAAGCAAAAGGGCCTGACCGTATCGCTCGATATGGCCAAGCCCGACCCAGCCTCGGCGGCGGGACAGGCCGATTGGCCCACACTGCTCGAACGGGTGTTACCATGCGTCGATGTCTTCTGCCCCAGTATCGACGAAATCCTTTTCATGCTCGATCGTGAGCGATTCGAGCATCTCTCACAACAGTCTCTCAACGCCGACATAATGCCGTTCGTGGACAGCGACCTGCTGGACGAAATATCGCAACGGCTGATTGACATGGGAGCAGCAATTGTCGTCCTGAAACTCGGTTCTGCCGGTCTGTACGCGCGAACCACCGCCAGCCGGGCCAGGCTCGTCGAAGCCGGGGCGGCGAAGCCCGGCGATATTGACGGCTGGACCGAAAGGGAAATAATCGTCCCATGTTTCAAGGTCGAAGTGGCCGGGACCACCGGATCAGGCGATTGTGCGATTGCGGGGTTTCTCGCGGGCCTGCTTCACGGTCAAAGCCCGGAAGAGTCGATGACCACAGCGGCGGCAGTCGGCGCATGTAACGTCGAACGCCCCGACGCCACCAGCGGCGTCAGGTCATGGGACGAAGTCCAAAGCCGCATCAACTCGGGATGGCAGCGCCACAAAGTTATATTGAAACTGGACAAGTAGCGGGTTGATGCGGTAAAAAGTGTGTGCCTGGGCCGGAACGACGCAGGCGCGAAGTGATTTCGTAGCACGGGCGTCCCCAAGGGACAGGTCTCGCCCGTGCTTTTTACAGAAACCGGATATTTTAAGGAAATACGAACATGTCTGACACATTGAAAGTCGTGATTATCGGCGGCGTCGCCGCTGGACCCAAAGTAGCAGCCAAGGTTGTCCGTCTCATACCAGAGGCCGAAGTAACCGTCGTTGAAAAGGGGCAGTTCCTCTCGTACGCCGGCTGCGGATTACCTTACTACATCTCCGGCGTCGTAGCCGAACAAAAAGAACTGATGAGCACGCCGATCGGCGTTCTTCGCGATCCGGGCTTCTTCCAGAAGGTCAAGAACGTCCGCGTTCTGAACCGCACCGAGGCTATGGAAATCGACCGTAAAGGAAAGCGGGTTCGCGTCCAAAACCTCGATGGTAACGAGGAATCCTGGCTGGATTACGACAAACTGGTATTGGCTACGGGCGCTACGCCCGTCGTACCGCCGATTCCGGGAGTGGACCTGTCAAACATCTTCGCGCTGCACGGCGTTGAGGACGCCGAAGGCATCAAAACCACCCTGGCCGAAGACAAGGCGAGAGACGTTGTCGTCGTCGGTGGCGGGCTTATCGGTATCGAAGTAACCGAGGCGCTTGTGCACAAGGGCTGCCGTGTTACCGTCGTGGAAATGCTCCCGCAGATACTTCGCATCCTCGATGAGGAAATGGCCGCTCTCGTCGCTCAGCACCTGGAATCGCACGGCGTCAAGGTTCTCACCGGTACAAAGGTCGAGTCATTCGAGGGTAATGGTAAAGTTGCCACCGTAGTTACCGACAAGGGTCCCATCCCAGCCGATATGGTCATCATGTCCATCGGCGTCCGCCCGAACGTGGGTCTGGCCAAAGACGCAGGTCTGGAAATCGGTAAGACCGGCGCTATCAAGGTCGATACGCACATGCGAACGTCAGACCCGAATATCTACGCTGCCGGCGACTGCGTCGAATGCGTCAATCTCGTTACGGGGCAACCCTGCTATGTACCGCTCGGTTCGACCGCAAACAAGCAGGGACGCACCGCTGCGATAAACGTCTGTAACGAAAACGATTCTTTCCCCGGCGTCTTGGGAAGCACGGTCTGCAAAGTCTTCGACTACTGCGTAGCCAGGACAGGCCTGACCGAAGCCGAAGCCCGCGAGTCCGGATACAATGTAACAACTGCTCTCGTCCCGGCACCCGACAAGGCCCACTTCATGCCGGACGCGAAACTGCTAATGCTGAAACTTGTTGCCGACAGCAAAACAAGGAAACTGCTCGGCGTGCAGGCAACAGGACCAGGCGACGGTGATAAGCGAGTCAACGTCGCCGCAATGGCAATCACCGCCGGGATGACTGTCGATGACCTGGCAAATGTTGACCTGTGTTACGCGCCACCGTTCTCCCCGGCAATGGACAACATCCTTACCGCCGCAAACGTCGCAAAAAACAAACTCAACGGCGACATGCTCGGCATATCGGCAGCCGAGGTCTATCAAATGCTCCAGGATAAAAAGGACTTCGTCTTTCTCGACGCACGAAGCCAGGGCGAATACGACCAGGTCCGCCTGCCAGGTTCGACACTGATACCGCTGGGCGCGATTCGAAGCCGGATTGACGAACTACCCAAAGACAAGGAAATCATCGCATTCTGCAAAATTTCGCTTCGCGGATACGAAGCCGCCATTATCCTCAAAGCCGCCGGCTTCGAGAATGTCCGCGTCATGGACGGCGGCGTCGTTATGTGGCCTTATGAAAAGTTGACGTGATTTCTTTCCGATATTATCCGGGAAGGCTTTTGTCTTCTTCGGAGAAAGTATATGAGCGATGGTTTGAAGGAACTGTTCACAAGGCACTCCGCTAATCCTATTTTGACGGTCGATGATTGGCCTTACCGTGCCAATTCCGTTTTCAACGCCGGAGCCGTAGAGATAGACGGCAAAACGCTGCTTCTGGTCCGCGTCGAGGACCGGCGCGGGATCAGCCACCTGTCCGTCGCAAGGAGCGACGACGGCGTCTCGAACTGGGAAATCGACCCCGAAGAGACCTTCCCTGCCGACCCGGACAACCACCCCGAAGAACTCTGGGGCGTCGAAGACCCGCGAATCACATTCGTACCGACCACAGGCGAATACCTCATCGCATACACCGCTTACAGCGAAGCCGGGCCTCTGGTCGCGCTCGCCAGGACGCGCGATTTCCGGAAATTCGAACGCCTCGGGACAATCATGCCGCCTGAAGACAAAGACGCCGCACTGTTTCCGGTAAAATTCGACGGGCGATGGGCGATGATACACCGACCATTCGGAGCGGCTTCGGAACACATCCCCGCACATATGTGGATGTCATTCTCGCCGGACCTGAAACATTGGGGCGATACGCGGATACTCATGCGGGCCAGACGCGGCGGATGGTGGGACGCAAATAAAATCGGCCTGTCCCCCCCACCGATGGAAACGCCCAACGGCTGGCTTATCCTCTATCACGGCGTCCGCAAAACCGCAGCCGGGGGTATCTATCGCCTCGGAGCCGCACTTCTGGACCGCGACGACCCGACGAAAGTCATCCGCCGAAGCAACGAATGGGTCTTCAGCCCACAGGAAACATACGAGCGAGTCGGCGACGTCGGCGAGGTGGTCTTTTCCTGCGGATGGGTGCGAAAC
>DAOVLV010000093.1 GCA_030631085.1 Planctomycetales bacterium
CCGCTCGTATCGCTTGATTTGCAGCATGGACTCCAGCGCCACCATTCGTATTGCCGGTGTTACCGATTTTTGACCTGCGATTTCCTCTGCCGCTTCGGCAACCTGTTTGTCCAGACCGGCCTTGATAAGCGAATTGAGCCAAGCAGAGGTAATTCTCCCATCACAAGGCCTCCGACGGTGCAGAACCGCCCAGACTTTCGCAGCCTCGGCGTCTTTACCCTGATTGACCAGAAGACCGGCGCATAACCTGTTGGCTACGAAGTTCTGCGGGTCCAGTTTGAGAATGTAGCGAATCTTTTTCATCGCAGAAGTCGCCTGGTCAGGCTGAAGCGGTTCGCCGGTCGGCAGAGTCGGGGGCAGATCGAAAAACAGTTCAAACAATCTGACCTCGACGTTTTCCGGCGCTTCGGACAGGAGTGATTTGAGTATTTTTCGGGCACGTTTGGTCTTATTGGTCGAGAGGTAGAATTGGCCCATCAGCGTACGTGTGCGGATGCTTTTGGGGTTATGCTGCAAAATTCGCATCACGACCCCGCCTGCGTCAGCGTGACGTCGCCACGCCATGTAAAGGACAAACATATCCTCGGCAACCGCAATGTTGCCGGGCGATAAGTCCGACGCCATCAGCAGATAGCGTTCAGCATTGCGGACATGTTTGACCAACCGGAACGCCCTGCCCAGCAGATGCATCGTCGGTATATGCCGGCTGCAACGGGCGTGGGCGCGGTCCAGATTATCTATGGCTTCGGCGGTACAGCCTCGGTCAAGTTGGATCCTTCCGGTAAAATAAAACTTGAACCACCCATCGCCGGCAAGACGGGCGACCTTTGCGACGAGGTCGTCGATCTTGGCGAACTCGCCGCCGGAAATGTAAAAGTCCGCAAGGACATCATACGCAGGCCAGAACTTTTCATTCGCCTCAATGGCTTGCAGGCAAAGAGCGACGCCTTTTTCCCGTGAACCTGTACTATCGGCCAGCATCGCCGCGACGGTCAGAAATGCCGGTTTTAATTCGCCTTTTTCGGACGCCTCTGCGGATAATTCATCCACAAAGCCCTTTTTGACTCCGTGCCTGGTCAGGTCCGCGACCTCTTCGCGCAATTGCGAAGTATCACAGGCATCGACATTCAGAAGCAAGGCGAGTTGCCCGACAGCGGCTTTGAGGTTTCCCGTACGAGCGTAAAGCCTCGCCAGTCGAAACGCAACGGCTTTATCTCCCGACGCCTTTGAGAGATATTTCGTCAGTATTTCAGCGGCATCGTCCGATGCGCCCAGTTCGGCGGCGATTTCGGCCATCGCCACGATAAAATCCGAATTGGGTTTTCCGCCGGCGAGGTGCTGTCTCAGCAGGGCTTTGGGCGCGGACGGCGTTTTCTTCGCCCTGCACCACATCACCGCCAGCGATGTCGCGTCGCGCCGACGGACGGGCGTAACAAGCATTTCCATAATGATGCTTCGTGCCCGTTCGAATTCGCCGGTTTTCGTCAGGGCGATTACAGCCAATCGTCCCGCATGGGGGTCGGTCTTATCTCGCCGATATGCCCGTTCCAGCAGAACTGCCGCCTTTTCGGTCTTGCGAAGTTTCAGCAGCAGTCGCCCCCTGGCGACGATACATCGCTCAGGGTTGGCAACCAGAGATTTCAACAGTGGACGACTGGAATACGCCCGCCCGTGCAAAGCGATGAGTTCGCCCAATCGCTCGTAACATTCAAGCGATGCGGCCCATCGCTCTCGACGCTCCAACAGGTCTCCCAGGCGTAGCAGGCTCTCGGCTGTGTCGGGGTTTTCGTCGGAAGCGTCGCTGCACAGTAATGCCCGGCGAAAGCGGATTATCGCCTTGTCGAACCGCCGTTGCGTGGCTGCGTACCGACCAAGGATAAGTTGAACCCGCACGTGATCCGGGGCGTCCTTGACTGAAGCGAGCAGGTGAGGTTCGGCCTTTGCGCGGTCGCCCAGAGCGGCGTAGGCAAGGCCCAGTCCTCTGCGCAAGCGGGCTGAGTTTTGATCGAAGCCGATGGCACGCTCGAACAGATTGATTGCCTGGATATAATTGCCCCTTCGAGCCATCGCTTCGGCGCGAACGACTATTTCGTCGGCGCGCTCGGAGAGTTTTCCGGCATCGGGCGAATCGGAAGTCCGTTCCAGGACGGGGAGCAATTTCGCCAGCGGCACTTTCGCAGCCGCCGACAGTGCCTCAGATTTGGGCGTTGGCGACGGTTTATCGGTTCCGTCAGGCCCGGGACACGCCAGACCTGACATGCAGGCAACAACAACACATAACAATAACCACGCAAAACGTTTCATGATATTACCTTATTGAGGGGATACGTTATTATACCTGTTGCTCCGGCTCGTTTGAGTTGCGGGATCATCTCGCGTTCGAGACGTTCGGATACTATCACTTCAAGGGCGACCCAGTCCTCATCGGCGAGGTTGGAAACAGTCGGGCTTTTCTCGGCGGGGAGCAAACCCAGAACGCCCTGGAGGTCCGCACGTCGGACGTTCATCTTCAGCCCGACCTTTTCCCACGCGGAAATCGCCCCTTGCAGCAGCAGTGAGATGTTTTCGATCTTTTCGCGCTTCCACGGATCGGCCCATGCCGCTTTGTTTGCGATTAACCGGGGCGTGGAAAAAAGAATCGTATCAATAACACGCAGGCGGTTGGCGCGGAGGCTCGAACCGGTCTCGGTTACATCGACGATAGCATCGACCAGGCGGGCCTTGACTTCCGTAGCGCCCCAACTGAACTCTACTTTGACGTCTATCCCTTTGTCGGCAAAGTACTTGCTGGTGGTATTGGCCAGTTCCGTTGCGATGATACCGCCTTTGAGATCTTCGGCTTTCGTTATATCCGATTCCTCCGGTACAGCCAGTACCCACTTGACCGATTGGAGGTTGTGTTTGGCATAGACGAGTTCCGCCACCTCTACGACGTCGGATTCGTTCTCTTCAATCCAGTCGTTTCCGGTTATCCCGACGTCGATGACGCCGTCGGCGACGTATCGACTCATCTCCTGCGCGCGGAACATCACAGCAGTGATGTCAGGGTCGTCCACTGATGGGAAATAACTACGCGACGAGATCGAAACCCTGAATCCCGCCCGCTTGAGCAGTTCCACCGTGCTGTCCTGTAACGAACCCTTAGGAATTCCCAGTGCGAGTTTTTGCTCTGAATTCTTATCAATCACGAACGCATCTCCATTCCAACAAAACCTTTTCGGCATTTTTATTTCTTCGCGCGGCGCGATGCCGTTTTCTTCTTACCGACGGTTTTGCCGGCCTTCTTTTTCTTCTTTACCGTCTTTTTCCCAGCGGTCTTCGCGGACGATTTTACTTTTTTCTTCGTCGCAGGTTTCGCTTTTCCTTTAGCTTTCGGCTTCGTCTTTGTTTTTACTTTCTTTTTTTTCTTCTTCGCCTTGGCTTGAGCCTCCGCCTCCGCCTTTGCTTCTGCTTTAGCCTTTGCCTTTGCTTTTGCTTCTGCTTTAGCCTTTGCTTTTGCTTCGGCTTTGGCTTTTGCTTCGGCTTTGGCTTCTGCCAGCCTTCGGAGACGGGCTCTTTCTCTGGCGACTTTCGGTGCCATTTTTACCGAATAGGCTTGAAGCGCCTCGTGCCAGGAAATCGCGTCCTTTCCGGGAGTAATACGCTCCAGGAAGCCCTGAAGGTCTAATAAGTCGCTGTCGGGGTGTATATACTCGCCCATCTTCAGCGCCTCAAGCAGCAGGTCGTCCACAGGCATGGCATGCCCGCTGAAGCCGTAAAGCGTAACCACGCTCTCGGACCAGAGGCTCAGACCTATCTTATCGCGCAACAGGCTGCGAACCTCACGTTTGGTCATTTTGGCGAGGAAATCCAGGGACAGCGAGTTGGTGCGGTCGAACACAGCCTGTATCGCAACGGTTACGGTCTTTGCCTTTTCGCGGACACCGGGAAAATCCTCGCCGAGCACTTCAACAATATCCCGGAGTGGACTGACGCGAAGTTCGTTGAAATCGGCGAACTCTTCACCCAGTGTCGTCATTGCCGCCGACGCCTTGGCGAGCGTTGTGTCTTCAGAGAGGACACCCTCCACCAGCAAGGCGATCAGGTCGGTTTGCCGAGCCGGTGCGGGAGAGGCTTTTTGGGCTACGAGACGTTTTATCTTCTTTGCGTATTTTTCGCTGTTCTTCATAAGCAAGCATCCGTAATTGGTAATTCGTAATTGGTAACTCGTAATTCGTAATTCGTAAATCGGTATCAAGTCTTTTTTGACCAATTACCAATTACGAATTACCAATTACTATTTCTCTTCTTCTATTTCTTTTACCCTGATTTCGTCCATTGCCTGTCGGATAACATCCAGTGTTTCCAGTGTTTTTTTGAACTGATGGTCGATTTCGAACTCCAGTACGGGCATATACCGCAGGGTTATATTGTCCCGCACGATTGCCCGTATCCGTCCGGCTGCTCTTGCCAGCGCCTTGATGCAGCATTGCTGCTGGGCCTGGGTTCCTATAATTGAAATATAGACCTTTGCCCTCAGGAGGTCTTCCTGTGCCTCTACCCGCGTAATCGAGGTTCGCGCAGAATCGATCCTCGGATCGGCCAGTTTTTCAAGAAGCACCTTCCCGATTTCATGCTGGAGCAGTTTTCCGATACGTTCTGTTCTGCGATTCATCTGAATAAGACCCTAGCGACAAAAGAAACAAACAGAATAGCGGGATTACAGGGATTACAGGATTATAGGGATTTGTTTTTTCTTTTTTTTCCTGCAATCCTGTAATCCCTGTAATCCTGCTATTCCGTTTGTTTTTTTACAAAATCTCAACCTCATAATCCAGCATCACCATTGATCGGTTTGTCCTGGCGGCATCGACTATTTTATCCATAGCGCCCCTGATATATCTGGCGTCCGACCCGACCATCGACACTGCCAGTACGGCTTGCCTGATGCTGCCGACGTGATCGACCTCTGCTATCGAAACGTTCCGTCCGTGAGCGATTCGGTCCTTAAAACTTTTGACGACCCGTCGCTTGTCCTTGAGGCTCATCGCGTCGGGGATCATCAGTTCCAGATGCAACAGGGCCACTTTTGTCGCCATGGTGCAATCACTCGTTACCGGACGATGATCGACCCGCAGAACTACCCAAGGGCACTTCCACCGTCTGGTAGGCCTCGATTACGTCGCCGACCTTTATGTCGTTGAAATCGGCGATTCTCAAACCGCATTCCAGTCCGGTCCGAACCTCGCGGACGTCATCCTTGACCCGACGGAGGCTCTCCAGCCTGCGCTCATCCACGACAACGATGTTATCCCTGATGAGGCGGATAGCGGCATTACGGTTAATCAGCCCGTCGGTTACGTAGCATCCCGCGATTGTCCCGACGCGGGAAATCTTGAAGACTTCCCTGACCTCGGCCTGTCCTGTTACCTCCTCGACCGTTTCAGGAGTCAACATTCCTCGAACCGCCTGTTCGATATCCTCTATAAGTTGATAAATCACGCGATAAGTGCGGATTTCGACGCCTTTTTGTTCAGCCAGTAATCGCGACCTGCTGTCGGCGGTTACTCTGAATCCCAGGACAATCGCATCGGACGCCTCGGCCAGGAGCACGTCGCCCTCGGTTATCCCGCCGACGCCGGAGTGAAGGACCGTAACCTTTACTTCTTCGATCTCCACCTTGCGGAGGCTTCCAAGCAGCGCCTCGATCGAACCTTGCACGTCGGCCTTGACGATAAGTTTCACTTCCGACGAAGCGCCGGCTTCGATGCGGTCGAAGAGGTTTTCCAATGTTGTCTGCGGCGCTGCAGCCAGGCTTTGGGCGCGTTGGGTCTGTCGGCGTTCCTGGGCCACATCCTTGGCGCGGGTCAGGTCTTCAACCACATAGAATCGGTCTCCGGCATCGGGGACCTCGTCCAGGCCGGTGATCTCCACCGGTGTGGCTGGAGGCGCCTGTTTAATCGTCTTTCCGCGATAGTCCAGGATGTTCCGTACTCGCCCGGCAGCGCCCCCGCAGAGTATCACGTCGCCGACCTTCAACGTTCCGTTTTTGACCAGCAGACCCGCCAGAACACCCCTGGCGGAATCGCGCGATGCCTCAGTAACCCATCCAGAAGCGGGTGCGTCGGGTTCGGCGGTCAGTTCGAGCAGTTCCGCCTCCAGCGTAAGTATCTCGACAAGTTTGTCGATACCTTCGCCGGTGGCTGCGGAGGTCTGTATCACTTCGGTCTGCCCGCCCCATTCTCTTGGTTGGAGGTCG
This sequence comes from Planctomycetales bacterium, assembly GCA_030631085.1. GTDB lineage: Bacteria > Planctomycetota > Phycisphaerae > SM23-33 > SM23-33 > JAUWNJ01. The sequence goes on from DAOVLV010000093.1 coordinate 6,239, forward strand.
TACTCGGCCAGTTGCCCCATCGCCCGTTGAATGTTCGCGTTCGGGAGGTCGATTTTATTGAGCGCGACGACTATCGGAACTTCGGCGGCTTTGGCGTGGTTGATCGCCTCTATGGTCTGCGGCATCACGCCGTCGTCGGCGGCGACAACGAGAACGACGATGTCGGTCATATCTGCGCCGCGAGCGCGCATTGCCGTAAACGCTTCGTGCCCCGGCGTGTCCAGGAAGACGACGCTTTTGCCCTCTACGTCATAACGGTACGAACCGATACCCTGCGTGATTCCGCCGTCCTCTTTTTCGGCTACTGCGGCGTTTCGGATATGGTCCAGGAGCGATGTTTTCCCGTGGTCAACGTGCCCAAGGAACGTAACCACCGGCGCTCGCGGTTCGGTTTGACCTTCTTTGCGCCGGGCGAATTCCTCTTCCAGTAAATTTTCAGCCGTTTTGGCGATTTTCACCTTCAGTTCGATACCGTTGTCGGACGCTATTGATTGCGCCGTTTCGCGGTCCAGAGCTTGATTAATCGTCGCGAGGACACCTTCGCCCATCAGTTTCCGAATAATGTTGTTACTTCTGATTCCGGTAGCGGCGGAGAGACTTTTGACTGTAATCGGTTCGGATATTTCGATTTCGCCGCCGGGACCGCCGAGCCTTGGCTCAACCTGTCCCGGACCGACGGATGCGCGATGCCGACGTA
>DAOVLV010000140.1 GCA_030631085.1 Planctomycetales bacterium
GAAGATTATCCTGGCGACCATCCACGAGCCGCTGTTCAGCATTGTCAACCGCTTCACGATAGGGCGGGTATTCAATCCGATCGACCTTGCAGACAAGGCCTTGCGCGAGATGTTCGGTATTGACAATCCTCACATCGCCGTTTGTGGGCTTAATCCGCACGCAGGCGAGGGCGGAAGCATCGGCGACGAGGAGAAGCGCATCATCGCCCCTGCGATTCTCATGGCCTCCGAGAACGGCATCAACGTTACAGGGCCATATCCCGCCGACACGCTCTTTCGTCGGGCAGTGCGGGGCGAGTTCGATTGCGTGGTGGCGATGTACCACGACCAGGCGCTTATTCCGATAAAATTACTGGCTTGGGAAGACGCGGTGAATCTGACGGTAGGCCTGCCGATTATCCGCACCAGCCCAGGCCACGGAACAGCCTTCGACATAGCCGGAAAAAACCGCGCCAACCCCGCCCCAATAAAAGCCGCCATCCAACTGGCAATCAACCTCGCAAAACGCCGCGCAGCCGTGAAATAGTCCACGAATTTCACGAATAGAAGAAGTTGTAGTTGTAGGCTGGGACGAAGTCCCACCTTTTCTTGGGGCAAACGAACGGTTGAAGAATAGCAAAGGTGGGACTCCGCCCCTCAGGGGCTCCGTCCCAGCCTACAACTGGGCCGGAGCGAAGCGGAATCCCACCCCTTTTTTGAATCGCCGGGATTCTGCGGAGCTTATCCCTTGGGGGCTTCGTCCCGGCCGATGTGTTCTTCAAGTTTATCAAAAAGGGAACGGATCTGTTCGCTTGGTTCATAGGCATCAAATAGAGTATTGATCCCAAATGAAATATTATAATCTGCTTGTAACCAATGTTTAAGGCGTCGCAAAACCACCTTCCCGGGACAACAGCTCCGCCGCCATTCTGGACTACCCCAGCATTTCTCGAACTCGCTATTTGCTTTGTGGAGATCTCCCCCATCTGGTTTACTTATTTTGTGACAATCCAGCCAACGTGCGGACCAATTATACTGGACTTGCTTTTTTATGTCCTCGGTAACAGTAAGCGAATCAATTTTTTCTTCTATCTCCTCTAATGATGGCATTGTTGCTTGTTGCCCGCGTGCTCGTGCCCGTTTTTTAGCAACGCTCTCTGCCGCGTCTAAGATAGACTTCGGTGCAAGAAGTGGTAGATTTTCCAATTCCTTACAGGGAAGTTTTATATACAGAACCTCCTCGACAGTCTCTGCCGTGGGCTGCGGATCCAACTCGGTGTAATCAGCGTCCTGAATGGTCGCAACGATAATCTCCGTGTGCCAAACTTTCTTGACGAGTCTAACCAGATTGGGGAGGTGCTTAGAATCGCCGGAACCTTTCAAATCAGATAATCGGCAGGAATCAAGCAGGTTCTCTTTTCCGCACCTGCTCATAATGGAACTGAGTACCTGCCGGTCGAGTTTGTCCTCGAAACAGATGATTGCCTTAGCCCCTATAGATTGCATGGCTTGGTTGTGAGTGGTAGCACCTAGTGCAACCAATGTCTTGCCAATATCGTCGCATGATTTGGCTTCTTTTGCAGTGTGATCAATCCAAACAAGTGACTCCAGTGGAAACTCGTCGATCATATCGGGAGCATGTGTTGTCATAATCAATTGTCGCTCTGTGGTGGATTGGTCGGTTAGGAATTGCGCAATCCCCCGTTGAATCGAGGAATGGAGATGCAAATCTGGTTCGTCGAAGAGGAGGATCGAGGCTTTAGATAACTCAATCCATCCAACCAAGGCCAAAAGCGTCCGAACACCAGAACCGCAAGCAGCTATGTCATATTCTGTACCGTTTTCACTATATGCGAGAGTAACGTTTGGCTGTGAATCCCGTGTTCGGCTCGGTGGATTTAGTTGAACATCGGGTACATACTGCATAACCCTCTCGATCACGCGACGATAAGACTCAGGAGGCTTCCCTTCGTTCAACCAGTGGATACGATTTCGCCATACTTCACCAGGTTTCCCTGAAGTCAGTTGGCTTTGCACATTAGGCCAAGATAGTGCTTTTTCCGAAGGAGAAAGAGCACCCACCTCTGGCACTAACTCGACATCAAAAGACTGAAGTTCACGAATTACTCGCCACTTATCATTGATCTTGATTTCAAATAGAGATTTTCCATTTACTAAACAGTCTATGTTGATTTTGTCGTCTTGGCATGCAAATGAGAGCGAGATATCTCCTCTCTCTGTGAGAAAATTGAGACTCAATTGCGTTTTTTGTCCGTGGAGACGCCCCGTGTAGAAATACGAAGTATCTTCCACGTTCAACCGATGGGCTACCTGTTTCAACGGTGCAAACCATGCTGGTTTTTGTTGTTGAATCTGGTTATGGAACTGCCGTTCCAAGTTTCCCAGCGCATCGGACTGCTTTCGACGAAGTTCTCTCTCCTGTCTTTCTCTATCGGTTTCGGACAAGGGTTTCCACACTTCTCGCATAGATTCAAACTGTTGCGATTGCTCGTTCCGAAGCCGCTCCATTTGTTCTAGATGCGAGTTTTCTATGTTTGTCCTATTTTTGTCCCGATTGGTTTCACTCTGCTGAAGTTGCGGCAAGGAGAGGTCAAGAGCCTCAAGGGCAAATTTGATAGACCGGAGGATGGTTGTCTTTCCTCCGTTATTTGGTCCTACAAGGACAGTCAGACGGTCAAACTCAACGGTAAACTCCTCGAAACCGCAAAAATGCTTCATAGTGACTTGTTTAAGGAACATGCTGCTTTAACTCCTTGACATATCGGCCCCAGAATCAATGTGACTAACAATAAGGTTAACCTGATCGGGACAAATCAGCAAGGCGGATTATCCGGAGATTTCCAATTGCAATGTATTGTGGATGCGCCTTTAGCCCTCGCCACGGCACCCATCTGTTTTTTTACCGGCTACTGACCACTGGTTACCGGCTACTACTACGGTTGCGGTGGTTTTTTGCCGCCGTTGGTGGCGGTGAGTACTCGGTTGACTGCGGCGAGGTAGGCCTTGGCGGAGGCTTCGACAATGTCGGTGCTCAAGCCCCGCGCGCGGAATTTTCGCCCGTCGCTCTCGACCTCAATCGTTACCTCACCCTGTGCGTCTTTCCCGCCGGTCAATGCCCGCAGCGAATAGTCCGTCAGGTTGAGTTTCACGCCGGTAATCCGCCGAATTGCTTCGTAAATCGCATCGACGGGTCCGTCACCGGTGGCTGCATCGGTGATAGTTTCGCCCTCTTTCGACAGCATTACCGTCGCGGTCGGTATGGCGTTCGTCCCGGCTGTGGTTTGCAGGCCCTCCAGTCGCCAGACCTCCGTCGCCAAGCCGACCTGCTGGTCGATAATCGCTTCGATGTCGGCGTCATAGACGTTCTTTTTCTTGTCGGCAAGGACGATGAATTTCTCGTAGGCCTCGTTGAGTTGTTCGTCCGTGAGGGTAAAACCGAGCGATCGGATCTTTTCCTCGAATCCGTGCCGGCCTGAGTGTTTTCCGAATACCAGCCTGCTTGCGGGTACGCCGATGTCTTCAGGCCTCATAATTTCGTAAGTGTGGCGGTCGGCCAACATTCCATGCTGGTGAACGCCGGCTTCGTGGGCGAAGGCGTTTTCGCCGACGATGGCCTTGTTCCGCTGGACGTGGACGCCGGTGATAGACGAGACCATGCGCGAGGCGGGATATATTTTCGCCGTTTCGATATTGGTGTCGGCGTCGAGGAAGTCGCGGCGAGTCTTCATCGCCATGACGACCTCTTCGAGCGCGGCGTTTCCGGCGCGTTCGCCCAGGCCGTTGATTGTGCACTCGATCTGTCCGGCCCCCGCGCGAATTGCCGCAAGCGAGTTGGCGACGGCCAGGCCGAGGTCATTGTGGCAATGGACGCTGATGACGGTATCGTCGATGTTCGAGACGTGCTTATACAGGTATCGGATCAGGTCGCCGAACTGCGCGGGCATGGCGTAGCCGACAGTGTCTGGGATATTTACGGTAGTTGCGCCGGCTTCGATGACGGCTTCGACCACTTCGGCGAGGAATTCCGGCTCGGTGCGTGATGCGTCTTCGGGTGAGAATTCAACGTCGTCGGTATATTCGGTCGCCAGGCGGACGCTTTCGACGCTCATCTTGATAATTTCGTCCTTGGCGCGTTTGAGTTTGTGTTTGCGGTGGATTTCGCTGGTGGCGCAGAAGACGTGGATTCGCCGGCGTTCGGATTTGGCGACGGCTTCGGCTGCGCGTTCGATGTCCTTATCGACCGCGCGGGCAAGTGCGGCGATTGTGCAGTTTTCGATGGTTTCAGCCACGGCTTGGACGGCATCGAAATCGCCCGGCGACGCTATCGGGAAACCCGCCTCGATAATATCGACCCGCAATGCCTCCAGCATCTTCGCCACTTCGAGTTTTTCGACAAGGTTCATGCTGCATCCGGGCGATTGCTCGCCGTCCCGCAGCGTCGTATCGAAGATCAGGATTTTTCTCGGTTCGTTCATGGTTGATTCCCTTTGATTCTTGTTTCGTCAGTTACCGTTCATTTTGCCCAATAAAAAAGCCCCGCGATCCTTCGTTCGGACCACGGGGCGTCAAAATCTGATGTTCCCGCGATCCGTCAGCGCAGCAATAGCCCGAGTAATAGCAGCAGGCTCAGGCTGTCACGTTGACGGACCATCATTAATCCTTCATTCGTATTACATTATATCGGTTTTTACCGTTTGGTCAAAGAGAAAAATCCCTTTACATCTCGATACCGTTGCGTGCCATGACGCCGTCGTTGTAATAATGTTTGATTTCCTTCATTTCGGTAACAAGGTCCGCACGGCGGAGGATTTTCGGTGGGGCGTATCTTCCGGTGATAATCAATTCCACGCCTTTCGGAGCGGAATCTATCACTTCGAGCAATTCGTCGTCGGTGAAAAGCCCGTACTGTACAGCCACGTTTGCTTCGTCAAGGACCACCACGGAATAATCGCCGGACTGAATCATCCTGCGGACATCCTCAAGCCCATCGTGTGCGGCGGATATGTCGCCGTCGTCGGGATTTTTCAGGATAAAACATCCCCGTCCATACTGCCTGACGTCGATCTGGTCGGCATATCGTGTCAGAGCGGCGATTTCGCTGTAGTGTTTTCCCTTGATGAACTGAGCGAAGAAGACCTTCAGCCCCGCCCCCGCCGCTCGCAGCGCCAGACCCAGCGCAGCCGTTGTTTTGCCCTTGCCGTTGCCGGTATAGACCTGGACATAGGCTTTGTCCCAATTCACCGGTTCGTAAGTACCGTCGGGACCGGCTTGGGGCGATTTTGCTGTATCAGTCATTCTGATGGTTCCTGATTTCCGATGGGTTAACCGCCCTGTACAGCCTTTTTCATAGCGGCGATGTGGGCTGGGCCTGTTCCGCAGCATCCGCCGATGATGTTCGCTCCGGCGGCGACCAGCAGGGGCGCTTTGGAGGCCATTGCTTCGGGCGTCTCCTTGAAGACGGTTTGCCCGTTTTCGATGACGGGCATACCGGCGTTGGCCATGGCGATAATCGGCATATCCGGCGCTGCCGCCCGCAGGAGTTTGACGATCTTGATCATGTGTTCAGGCCCAGTGCCGCAGTTAGCGCCGATGATGTCGGCTCCGGCGGCGATAATCGCTTCGGCGAATTTCTCCGGCGTAACGCCCATCATCGAGGCGTATCCGCCGTGTACTTGCGGGTCGAACGTGAAACTCGCCATCACGACGAGTTTGGTGTTTTCCCTGGCTGCCCTGACGGCTACGGCTGCTTCTTCCAGGGCGGTCATTGTTTCGATAATCACCGCGTCGGCTCCGCCGGCTTCGAAGGCGGTTATCTGCTCGCGGAATGCTTCGTAGAAGTTTTCTTCCGTCTCCAGACCCAGCGGGGCCATGAATTC
>DAOVLV010000350.1 GCA_030631085.1 Planctomycetales bacterium
AGCCGCTTCCAGGTCGCCTGACCGCTGGGCCTGTTCCAGTTCGGTCTGCTTGGTCTGGATGGCTTCGCGTGCGGCCTTGGCTTCGTCCAGGACTTTCCGCTCGCCTTCCCATCGCGCGGTCAGGGCATGGTCGGCCTCTTCCATCTCGGCGAGTTGTTTTTCCAGGACGGAAAGGCGTTCAGCCGAGGCGGCGTCGGTTTCGGCCCGCAGTGCTTCGCGTTCGATCTGTAGTTGTGTAACTCGTCGGTGCAGTTCGTCGAGTTCCGCCGGCATGGAATCGTTCTCGATTCGCAGTCGGCTGGCGGCTTCGTCCATCAGGTCGATTGCCTTGTCGGGCAGGAAGCGGTCGGTGATGTATCGGCTTGACATAGTTGCCGCCGCCACCAGCGCGGCATCGGTGATTCGCACGCCGTGATGGGTTTCGTATCGTTCCTTCAGTCCTCGGAGGATGGCGATGGTGTCTTCGACGTCCGGTTCGCCGACGAGAATTGGCTGGAAGCGTCGTTCGAGCGCGGCGTCCTTTTCGACGTGCTTGCGATATTCGTCGATGGTGGTGGCTCCGATGCAGCGGAGTTGTCCGCGCGCCAGCGCCGGCTTGATTATATTACCCGCCGAAATTGCACCTTCTGCGGCTCCTGCTCCGACGACGGTGTGCATCTCGTCGATGAAGAGGATTATCTGCCCGTCGGCATCGATGACTTCTTTTATGACGGCTTTGAGTCGGTCTTCGAACTCGCCTCGGAATTTTGCCCCTGCCAGCATCGCGCCCATGTCCAGTGCGATGACAGTTTTACCGGCCAGGCCTGTCGGTACGTCGCCGTTGACGATTCGTTGGGCGAGTCCTTCGACGATGGCGGTCTTTCCGACGCCGGGCGAGCCGATGAGGACGGGGTTGTTTTTCGTCCGTCGGCTGAGAACCTGCATGCACCGGCGGATTTCGTCATCGCGTCCGATGACCGGGTCGAGTTTGCCGGCTTTGGCCATCTCCACCAGGTCCAACCCGTAACGCTTGAGGGCCTGGTATTTATCTTCCGGGTTGGCGTCGGTAACGCTTTGCGAGCCGCGAATGTCCTTCATGGCTGCGAGGATCGCGCCGCTGCTGACGCCAAGCGTCGAGAGGACCTCCTTTGCCGGCGAGTCCACCTCGGCCAGTGCCATGAGAAAATGTTCGGTGGATGTATATTCGTCGCCGAGTTTTTTTGCTTCTGCCTCGGCGCGGTTGAGCACTTCATTGAGGGCCGGTTCCATGCCCATGCCTGCCTGTGCGGATTGGTTTGGCATGCGGGACAGTTCGGCTTCGGCCACTTCGCGCACACGATCAGCGCCGACTCCGACCTTCTCCAGAAGCGGTGCGACGATTCCGCCTTCCTGGTTTATCAGAGTGTATAGAAGGTGAAGCGGACCGACGGCGGCGTGGCCTTGTTGCGAGGCTTCGCCCTGTGCCGAGGCTATTACTTCGGAGGCTTTGACTGTCAATTTATCTAAACGCATTGCGCACTCCTTCCATTATCATGATAAAGAGTGTGCAAAGGGCGGGCCAGAAGCGTAAGTGCTCCGGTTGGAGTGAGTTATGGGACGGGCTGGCGGCGGGTTAGTTTGGATTTACCCATCAATCGGCCATTTCGGCAGGGTGTTCGATTGCGGATTTCAGATTGCGGATTGCGGATTTTCTCCAGAAGAACAACTAATGCTGTCCTTGAGATGGAAATCCGCAATTTATTTGCTTCTATCGCCCGTTTTCCATGTCGTTTATGATCTTATCGACCTGCCTGTGGTAGGCAGTATGTGCCGTTTGATTATCGTCCGCCTCTGCCGCCGACGGGCCGCTATGGAGCCAGTAAGCGGAAATCCCTCCAAGCACGAGCATAATCCCAGCCAGCATCAACAACGGTCTTCCGAGCCAATAACGCATTTGAGTATCCTCCAATTAGCCTCCGTAGGCATAGAACTTCCCTCTTCCTTAAAACTACGATATGTTTTACTACCCGGCAAAAATGAACCACGAATTACACAAATGATTACGAATTACACGAATTTTAAAAAAAGATTGAAACCATTTATATAAACGAAGCGTCTAATCATATATTGCAGGGAATATAGGGGTTTTTGTGCGCAAAAACAGTAAGGAGCAGAACGATGAAACGAATTGCAGTGGCATTGAGCGTATTGACCGTGCTGGTTCTGGCCGCCCCGGTTGGGGCGGAACTGTGCGAAAAGTGCAAGGGCAAGATGTATATTATGTCCGTCGGAAAGTGCGTCGAGTGCGGCGGATTCACCGGCAGCGGGGCGCATAAGTTGTGCAGGAAATGTTCCGCCAAACTAGGCCAGTGCGAGCACTGCCGGGCAAAGCTGCACGCGGGCGACAAACCCCCGATGCAAAAGCCCAAAGATAAACCCATACTCATCAAGCCAAAGCCCGGTCCGACGCCGGTCCAGCCAATCAGGATCGACCTGGACAAAATCCTCCAGCCGGGCACGCACGTCTCCGGCAAGTGGAAATACGTGTACACGATTCGCGCCAAGGGCTCGAAAAGCGAGGGGCACTACGTAAAGCTCTTCTACGACGGCAAGGAAGTGCCGAAACCCGCGGGTATCAACGATCATTACAAGACACCGTGGGGACTTCTGTATTGGGTGGGCGACCCGCGAGTTCTCTGGGGCCGACATGGTTGGATGCCTCCGGGGAAGCTGACCGCCGCCAAGCCGGGCAAGCTCCTACCGTCGCCGGCCAAATCTGCCCCGGCCTACCTCCGCACGATCGAGCTGGACGAATCGTCCAACGGCAAGACGGTCTCGGCCATTGTCGGCCAGCAAATCATCATCCGCCTGAAGGGCGCTCCCGTGCCCGGGCACATGTGGAACCCTGCCAAACTCGAAGGCAACGCGATCGAGCAGATCGGACAGATGAAATTCGTCCCGGACGCACGTCCGAAGCCGCGTCCGGTCTTCGTCCCGGACCCACGTCATCAGCAGCCGGGACCGGTCCCGGGCGCACGTCCCCAGCCGATGGCGGGCGGGCTTGTGGCCCACACCATGGGTGGACCCGGGAAGTACGTCTTC
>DAOVLV010000168.1 GCA_030631085.1 Planctomycetales bacterium
CCATTCTTGGCCGAAGCGTAGATCATGGGCAATTCCAGGGCATGGTCGTCTGCGCCCAGTTCAACGAGCAGGTCGAAAACCTCTTCGTGGACTTTGTGGGGACGAGCGTCCGGGCGGTCCATCTTGTTGATGACCACCAGCGGCGCAAGCCCCGCGTCCAGAGCCTTGGACAGGACATATCGGGTCTGCGGCATGATGCCCTCGAAGGCATCGACCAGCAGGAGCACCCCGTCGGCCATCTTCAGCACACGCTCGACCTCGCCGGAAAAATCCGCGTGCCCGGGCGTGTCGATTATGTTGATGTGGTAATTCAGGCCGTTCCTGTCGCTGTAGTCAATCGCGCAGTTTTTCGAGAGGATGGTAATCCCGCGTTCGCGTTCGAGCGGGTCGGAATCGAGGATGCAATCTCCGGTCAGTTCGCCCCGGCGGAATTGACCGCTCTGGCGAAGCAACTGGTCAACCAGCGTGGTCTTACCGTGATCCACGTGGGCGATGATGGCTACATTTCGAATGTTCTTTCGTTTCATGGGATACTCCGACTTCTCTCGGCTGATTACCGAGGGGTTTGGCTGGGGGAGTCTTGAGCCACTTACCGGCAGGAGCGCCGGACATGGCGGTGGACTAACTAGGCCCTGGATAGAGGCCAATTCACGGCGCGCAGCGTCCTGAGCATGCTCGCAAAGAGCAGTCCGAAGATCGCCAGTCCGGTTGTCCTAATTCGTTCCATAATCGACGCAACAGTATATCACCATCCGCATCTAATGCAAGCGTTTTCGGATAGGCGCGCCGTGGCGACGAAGCAGAACGCCCCTTTACACCGGCCCAAAACGCAGGTAATGTCGGGATTGTATCCTGAATTGAGGGTTTGGTATGGCTTCCGGTCAGATTTGTCCAAATTGCAAAACCGCCGATGGAACCGGGTTCTATCAGGACGGACGCCGCGATTATTTTCGTTGTCAAACATGCAGCCTCGTGTTTGTGCCGGCTTCGCAGTTCTTGTCCGCCGAAGAAGAAAAGGCCAGATACGATCTTCACCAAAACTCGCCCGACGACCAGGACTATCGCCGATTCCTAAGCCGCATATTCATCCCAATGCAGGAGCGCATAGCCCCCGAAAGTCCCGGACTTGATTTCGGCTCAGGCCCCGGGCCGACGCTTTCGGTGATGTTTGAACAGGCCGGTCATTCCATGGCGATTTATGACCATTTTTATGCACGGGATCCCTCCGTACTGGAAAAGCAATACGATTTCATCACCGCTACCGAAGTGGTGGAGCATCTGCATAATCCGAAAGAGGATCTGGATAAATTATGGTCATGCCTGAAACCGGGCGGTTGGCTGGGTATAATGACGAAACTCGCTCTTGATCGTGAGGCATTTGCTGATTGGCACTATAAAAACGATCCTACCCACGTCTGTTTTTTCTCTCGGACGACGTTTGAATGGCTGGCCCGGAAGTGGCAGGCAAAGGTAACTTTTGCCGACAAAGATGTAATTCTTTTTCGCAAGAAGAATTGAAAATAAAGGGCGGGGCAACCCCGCCGTTTCGGTTTCTTCACCCTCATTATTATAAATTTCGTCCCATGTTATAATTGACAACGCCGTACGTGCCGATATACAGTTCCAGTTAACGGTTTGATCGAAAGCCGTGCTGTTGCCGGGGAAACCGAGCTTTGGAAGGAGCGTGCTATGTCGAGATGGAAATGTAGCGTAATTACGATTGTTTCGGTGTTGGCGGTGGGGTTTGGGGGCCTGCAGGCTCAGGAAGCGCCTCCAGCCAAGCCTCTCCCACCGGCAGGCGACGTGCTCAAACACATCCCCGCCGGGTGCATGGGGTTCGTGGTCGTCAACAACGTCGAAAAGTTCACCGGAAAGATCGACGGCTTCATCAAGCAGATAAGCCCGGAGGGACAGCCGATGGTCCCGGGCAAAATACTGGACATGATCCGCGGCGCCGCCAGGCTCGGCGAGGGCTTCAACGCCAACGGCGGATTCGCCGTGGTCATGCTCGACCCGCAGCAGTACGGCGTTGACCTGGTCAAGATGATCACCGGTGAAGCAAAGAAGCCCGAACCGGGCGAAGCGCCGAAGAAGCAGCCTCTCCCGCCGGTGATCCTGATGGTCCCCACCGCCGACAAGACATTGGCCAATATGCTTGCGGCATACGAACCGGTAAAAGAGGGCAATTACATCAAACTGGTTCGCGAAGACAAGGATCCGATTTACTGTATGGTGGCCGGTAACTACGCGATGATGGGTCCTAACCTCAAGGCCGTCCAGAACGTCGCCGTCGGCGGCAAGTCGATACTGACGCAACTGTCGGCGACCGACAAGACTGTGATTGCCCGCAACGACGTAGCCGGTTGGGTCAACCTCAAGATGCTCGCGCCGATCCTCGATGCCGCCATTGTGAAGATGCAAAAAGACGCGGCTGAAGATAAAGGCCCCGTTGCTATGCCCATGGCACGCATCATGATGGACAAGGCCATGGCCCGAAACTTCGCCCCATTGCGAGAGATTATCAAGCAACTCGACGATGCCTCCTTCGGTCTGCGGATCGACGAGGCCGGAATCATCATCGACGGGCGATGCTCTTACCTTCCTGACAGCGTGTTCGGAAAGGCGTTGGCTACCTGCAGACCCGTAGTCGGGCCGCTGCTGAGCCGCCTGCCGAATATGCCCTATATCCTGGCCTTCGGAAGCAGGAACGAACCGAAAACGCCCAAGGATTTCAACATCAAGCAAATCAACAACATCCTGGCCAACGAGCCTTTCAAGGGTCTGTCGGCCGATGCGAAGGTGAAGTTCCGCGAGGTCTTTCTGGGGCTGGAGGACCAGGTCGAAGCGGTGCAAATGTATATCGGCGGGATCACTACCGGGACCGGCCAAGTGGGTGCTGTGTGCGTGCTGGAGTGCAAATCGGCTGATAAGGTCAAGGCCATGCTGGCCGACGGTGTGGCCGTCGCCAACGAAGTCATCCAGACCGTCAAAGACGACGACGTCAAGAAATCGTCCGTCAAGTACCACAAGGCCCTTGAGACCGTCGGTAGCATCAAGGTCGATGTCATTGACATTTCGCATCCTGAACTCCTCACAATGGAAGAAAATGATCGCAATAAGATGAAGACCATCCTCGGCGAGGACAAGGTCCGCCTGCTGATTGCCTCGGCCGATGCCAAAACGCTGGTAATCACGATTGGCGGCTCAAAGACGTTCCTGGCCGAGGCGATGAAGACCGCCAAGGGAACCGGGACGCTGCATAAGGATCCCGGCGTCGCCAAAACGCTGGCGATGCTGCCGAAGAACCGCATGGGCGTAGGCCTGCTGAACATCGGCAACATCTTCAAGGTCATCAAGAATATCTCCGCCGCCCTCGGTGAGCCTCCGCCGCCGATACCGCCGATCGTCGCAGAAGAACCCTTCGCCGGGTCAATCTCCATCGAGGGCAGGGACGTCTCGGTGGTCGGATACCTTCCGACAAAGACCGTCGGCGAGATCGCCAAGTTTGTCATGGGCATGATGATGGGAGGCAGGGGCCCGGGCCCCGCCCCGATGCCGCCCGGAGGCGAGGAAGACTTTTGAGAAAATTCATCAAAACACGCGAAGGTTACCACAGCCCACAGACTCACCGTCTGTGGGCTGTCTGCTTTCCAACAACCTGCGTATCTCCTAAAGCCTTCCATCTACACTCGCCGATGAAAAATGCAGGGCAATGACGACGATACCTGTCATCCAAAAATTCCTGGAACACATCGCCGGGCAGCGGAACTTTTCGGCTCATACCGTCCGCTCGTACCGGATTGACCTGGTGCAGTTCTGCCGGTTCCTCATCTCACCCGAAGAAATCCGGTCCGACAACCGGGCCGAGTTTGATAAAGCCAAGGCCGGGACGTTGTCTCGTCGGCTGCTGTCGGTCGAACCTGCCGACGTCCGGGCGTTCCTGGCGGCGCTGATGAGCGGCGGATACTCACGCTCAACAATCGCACGCAAACTGGCGTCGCTGCGAAGCCTCTACAAGCACCTCGTCCGCACCGGACAAATCGACGCATCACCCGCCGCCGTCGTCCGCGCGCCCAGGCAACTCAAAAAACTGCCCGGATGCCTGGATGAATCGCAGGTCGAAGCCCTCCTGTCTGCCCCGTCGGCCGAACCCGCAGCCGAGGAAAACCCGCTGCGGCGAATGCTGTCGGCACGCGACAGGGCGATTCTGGAGACCATCTACTCTGCCGGCCTGCGGGTCAGCGAACTTGTCGGGCTGAACGTCGAGGACATGGACCAAGCCGACGGTACGCTCCGCATCCGCGGAAAGGGCAGGAAAGAACGAATCGCGCCGCTTGGTTCGATAGCAGCCGAGGCCGTCGAGGAATATCTGCGCCTGCGGGAGAAACTTTTTCCGGTGGACGGGACGATGTTCGTCAACAAACTGGGCGGGCGGATATCCGACCGGTCGGTCCGACGCAAACTCGACAAGTACATCCGCCGGGCGGGACTGGCCGGTAAGGTCTCGCCGCACACGCTCAGGCACAGTTTCGCAACGCACATGCTCGACCGCGGAGCCGACCTGCGAAGCGTACAGGAACTCCTGGGCCACAAGAGCATCTCGACAACCCAGATTTATACACACCTGACAACCGCCGGACTAAAAGCCGCCTACGACAAGGCCCACCCAATGGCAAAGAAAACTCACGCCGGCACTTGAGCGAAGGGAAAGTGCCGGAATCGAAACGGAACCAAACGGAACCAAACGGAACCAAACGGAACCAAACGGAACCAAACGGAACCATTCGGAACCATTCGGAACGAATGGGAACCATTGGGAACCGTTGGGAACGAAGTCAAAATCCGTAACTCTTTGTGCGGTAAGCAGTTGCGATTTCGGGGTCGTTTTTTCGTCCATTTTGAAAAATAGTCCACAAATTTTGTAATTCGTGATTCGTAACTCGTCAAAAAATATCTGATGCCCGGTTACCAATTACGTTCTTTCCGTTTTTTATGCTTTTCCTAGTCCCAAGAACCTAGTCCCAAGTCCCTTCGCTGGTCTTTATTAACTTTTCAAAAACACCCGGGCGCACTATACGCGCCCTCTACCCTTAACATTCGCGCTCACGTTTGCGCGCGCAAACGTGTAGCCGACGGAGCATCGCAGCGACGTAAGTCCCTGGCCCCCATAGAAAGATTTTTTTTATTTTTTTCCATTTCCCCCCGAAAACGCGCACACGTTTGCG
>DAOVLV010000420.1 GCA_030631085.1 Planctomycetales bacterium
AGCGTATTTGCGGACGTATTGCAGGCTTGAGACGCTTCTTGCGACGGCATCGACGGTCCAGTCAGCGGCGGGGGCGTCTATCGGTTCGGTGATATGCCATTTTCCATCATGTCGGGCGAAGGATATTCTTTCGCCGCCGGATCGTTCCAGCACCAATTGCCGAATTTCGCCTGCTTTTCCCGTGAGACGCTTGTCGGTATCGACATCGCCGTTTATCTTGTCGTCTTTGTCGAACCACCCTGCCTGAAAAACGAGCATATAACCGGCGCAAAGGATCAGCAGAATTAATAGAACTATTGTCGTCTTGACGTTCATTTCTTGCTCCGGGCAATTGTCAATTGGCAATTGTCAATTGACAATTTTACTGTTCTCTTTGTGGATGTTTTTTCACTGTGAAGCCGGCTTGGGCCGAACCGGAGATGACAGAGTCTGCCTGGAATGATACGGTCTTGCTTCGACGGTAGGAGGCTATGTCCATTGAGGCTTCGCGCCGAAGCAGTTCAGCCATGCTTGCCGGCAGGTGCTCGAGTTCGTTTTTCTTCACTGCCAGTCCGCCTTCGGGTAGCGGCAGGTGGAGGTACATTTTGTCGGTTCTGGGTTGGACGACGTTTTGTAGTCCTGAGAAGAGTTGCTTGAGGTTCCTGGGCCTGAAGCGGTGGGGCATTTCCCGCTGGCGGGTTCGGGCGATGCCCGAGGCATCGCAGAGAGTCAGTGTGTATTGTCCGTCCGGCAGATCGTCCGGTAAGGTTATAGATACTTTTTTGGTAGTGCGCTTGGCGCGGAAGGGCTTGAGCGTTACCAGTCCGGTTACTTTCTGGCCTGGTTTATAGACGTTGCGATCAAGTTTGAACGAGAGGACCGAGGCGGTTTTCTGCACCGGACGGATCGTTACCGTTACGTCGATTGATTTCGGCATGACCGGTTTTCCCAGCGGCGAACTCGCCATTGTTGACAACGGGCGGGTAAGGTCGCTGATGACATCGAAAATATCGTTACCGCCGCTGATGTTGGCGGCGTGGTACCGTCCGTATTTCTCATACTCGATGTCAATGCTGTATTCGACGGTGTGAAGTTCGGGCAGGTTGCGATTGGCCAGAACGGATTCGAACGTGGTAATGGCAGCGAGGAGCGGCATTATCCGGCGGTGGCGGAGAATGTTGTATTTGTACTTCTGCTTTCCCGTAGGCCAGACGCAGGTGACGTTGACCGGGATCATAGTTACCTTTTTTCCGACCCGACCGACAACGCCTGTGTATTCGTCGTTCATCAGCGCGCCGGTAATTTTCAGCGTTGAGCCGAGTTTGAAACTCGTATGCAGCGACGAGATTGTCGTATGGACGTACGCGGTTGCCATCGGCATCTGCACCGGTCCGTCGCCGAACATCGCGTGCCCGAACGCCAGCACGCGATCGCCGATAACTTCGGTAACGGTTCCCACGCCGGTCCAGTCCAGGTCGCCGGTAACCAGCGGGACAGACACCGACGATCCGGGGGCGAGTTTGGTTTTTTTGGCGGCCTTGGCTTCAACGCCGCCGACGGTGCCTGCCTGCATTGGAATAAAACCCGACCCGGCGAAGAATTTCTCCGCAAGCCGAATCGTTTGCCTTCGAGCGCCGGCTACCATTATCGGCGTAGCCAGCGGGACCAGTCGCGGCTTATCGCTTGATGCAGATTGACGCTTACGCTTTGGAAGGACGAGTGTCGAAAAATCAATCTTTTTCGGATTCAGACCGGCCTGGGCGATATCTTCGTCCAGCGTGTCGTCGCCTGCCTGCTTGTCGGCTTTGGGTTTTGCAGCGGGTTTATCTCCGGGAAGCGGAATGCTCTGTATCGCCAGCATCTGCGAAATTGGCTGGATGCCGCAGACAGGCTCTTTCTGGAACGACCAGCCATAGGCCAGGGCGCCGATCATCTTGTGCTTACCGTCGGCGGGGTCCTTGATGTAGATTGGCGAGCCGCTCATTCCCTGGATTATCCCCGACTTCTCCAGCCCCAGCCCGCTGACTTTGCACAAAATCACGTCCTGGTGCGGGGAGAAGTTGTGCATGACGCTGATGACGATAACGTCGAATTTTTCGATTTTCGTTCCCGCCATGACTGTCAGTCCGTATCCGGTCATTCCCCGCCGGAGTTTGGACT
>DAOVLV010000245.1 GCA_030631085.1 Planctomycetales bacterium
CCACTCGCTCCAGATAATGCTGGCGATTCTGCCGTCGCTTCAGAACCCCGACACAGCCAAAAAAACCGCCGCCGGTGGCGATATGCCGCCCGAAGCACGCGAAAAACTCGCCAAACTCAAAACCGACCTGAAAAAATTCATCGATGAACAAAGAAAAATCATCCAGGCCTCCGAACGCCTGACCAAAAAGCCCGTCGATACCTTCACCGCAGAAGACGAAAAACTCCTCAAAGAACTCCAAACCACCCAGGATAAATGGGAAAAATTCCTCAACGAAGCATTCGCCGACTTCTCAAAACTCGCCCAGCAGGATTTTTCCAACCCAGCCCTGCTCAAGGAACTACTCTCGATAAAATCCGACGTAACAATGGCCAAGGACGCACTGGCGAAGAAGGCCACCGAGATCGCCACTGCCATCGAGGACAACGGTATCGAAAACGCCAAAACGCTGACAGCCAACATAGAAAAGTGGCTGCCGGACGAGCCCGACCGCAAAAAATGGAACATGGAAGACCCCGGCGGCCAAGAGAATATCGAACAGGCTGATATGCCCAAGGAACTCGAAGACCTCATCGGCGACCTGCTGGAAGAGGAGGAAGACCTCTTTGATGAGATGGACGACATCACCGGCAAGTACACGATGAGCGGGGACAAGGGCATCGGGTGGGACGCGATGGACGGGCCTATATCCAACATGAACGCCCAGGGCGTTACGGGCAACCAGTTGCCGAATACTTCTGAAATCGGCGGCAGGAGCGGCGAAGGCAGGACCGGAAAGAGCACCGGCGAATTCGTCGAAGACAAAGCCGTCGGCAAAGGAGGCAGACGAACGCCGACACGACTGACGCCCGAACCGTTCCAGAAAGGCCAGGTCGATGATAAATCCACCGACCCTGCCGGCGGAGCCACCGGCGGAGGAAAATTATCAGGCGCGGGGGCTGAAGGCCTCGAAGGCCCCCTACCGCCGGCGGTGAAGCAGCAACTCAAACGATTGGCCGGCAAGCACGCCCAGCTGCTCAATAAGGCGGAGCGACTCCGGGCGGGATTCAAGGTTACGGATTACTCGAATTTCCAGTTCCTCCGGGCCATTACGTTGATGAACCGGGTGCAGAGCGACCTGGACAATTTCCGCTACGCCAACGCCCTCCGCCGTCGCGGCGTTACGCTCGCATCCTTGAGGAAGACCCGCCAACTCCTCGGCGGCAAGGTTGACGTTACTATTGACACAACCTCCAACCTGCCCAAGCACATCCGCGACGACATCTCCGACGCAATGAATTCCAAACTACCGGCAGAGTACCGCGAAGTCCTGAAAAAATACTTCCGCAAACTCAGCGAACAGGGGCAGAAGTGATTTTTGATTTTCGGGCGGGCAGATAACACTGTGATCGGTTCCAATGGTACGTTGGAGAGTTTTTCAACACCCTCACTGTCCCCATTTTCTCGAATTCCTCTACCGCGAGAAGGCACGGTTTAGTCTTTAGACAAACTATCGATTCTGATGTATCCTTCCATGGTAGAATCGAGAGTGCACAAACCCAAACCATGTTTCTTTTTGAGAAAAATTCATTTGTTACTCTGACACCTGGCTCCAATATGCCAACCTGCGGGGGGAAGCGCATACGTTGGGTGATGCATTTTGCTCTCCCGTTTCCGTTTCCATCACGAAAATGTGTGGAGGAAAGGATTGAAATAGATAGTCGGTCGTTTGAGTTTTCCATTCATAATCATCTTGACCGCGTGTACATTACGCGTTCGTCGGGGGTCCCTCTCGTGGTTTTGGTTGACAAGAGTCGGAAGACCGAGGCCCCATCCTCAAAACACAGTGTTACCCAAACCCGCGAGCATCTCCAATCTGTTGCAGTTTACCGGGAAATGGAAGAATATGACTCGCCTCAACACGCATTCGCAGACGCGGACAAGAAGGTAATTGCCTGTTGTAGACACTTGTCTGACTACTTGTCGCGAGTCCACAGGTCACTTCCCTACCGTGTCGCCTGGTTAGTTTATCCAGTATCGCTTTTCGACGTTGGCACAGTTCATCATGGATTAGAGCACCTGTGTGCTAAAAGCAGAAATTGGACGATTTTTGCTTGTGGGGTGACAATCAATCTGGCTCGCCTAATGTACAAGCCTCTTTTTTACTTCGACTTAGCGCTCGAACATCTGCCTCCGGAGCTTGATACCAGCAATGAATTGTTGGCAGAAGCACTTATTTCACTTAATCGAGGGCTGAATCGTTTGACTACTCTCAACTCATATGCCGCGGTTGAGTCATTAGCGAATTCGGTATTCAAAAAAAAGCGGAAGGAGCAGCTCATCGCCCAAGGTAAAACGCCGGAGGAAGCCGAAAAGATCGCTGAACGAGACCGAAAGAGGAATAGAACCAAACCTAAGTTTCTCTTACATTCAGGATTACAAGCAATGGACGGACGCAGTTTACTGCAAGAGAACAAGAAACGATACGATCAATTGCTTGAACTGTACAATCTGCGCAACATGGTAGCTCATGCTGGTACCGTTCCAACAGATCAGGAGGCACGATCAGGACATACCCTATGTTGCGAGGTAGTCCGCTGGTTAGCGGAAGTTGGTGGAATGCCAATCAGACCGATGATGCCGGAAAAGAGCGGAGTCTCTGGATTCGCAGTCCAAAGTCGAGACCATTTTGCTACCCCGGCAGCCCTAATCAACTTTCTGAGGAAGCTAATGGACTCCATAAAGACTTAGGCGGGTGGCGTGGTCGCTGTGTTTGCCTGCCCCTTTGGGGCGACCACATAGTCTGTTGTAAAGAATATTGAATAATGAACAAGGAATGTCGAATTTCGAAGTAAAAGAAACAACACGCCTATGAGAGATGTTGTTTTTACTTCGTCATTCAAAATTCTCTGTTCAATATTCAATATTCATTTTTCTACCTACGCACTTTACAAAATAAAGGTGGGACTTCGTCCCAGCCTACGCCCTTGATTTTCCGCCGGCGATTGGCGAATATAAAGGGCAGGAGAATTGGCATGACCGACAATGAACCACTTGATCGCATCACTATTAATCCGAAGGTAATGACAGGCAAGCCGGTAATCCGAGGCACTCGCCTGACGGTGGATTTCATCGTAGGCCTGCTGGCACACGGAACAACGGCCGAGGATATTCTGAAAGAATACGAAGGCCTGACGCCCGAAGACATTCAGGCATGCCTGCTGTTTGCCAGCAAATCGCTTGAAAGCACCTCTTTTGTCCCCCTGGCGGCGGAGTCGGTTTAAGTGAAAGACTGCTTGATGCTTACGGCAAAGTGGTGGAAAGCCATTTCGTCGTCGTAACGGAAAAAACCATTCGAATCGCCGGGGAATGAGCAGTGCACGACAACATGGACCAGATAGTTACCTACGCCTGCGATATCGGTTCAACCAAACGGGGCAACTTTGGTTGGGTCCGCGCAGTGAGCAAACATGACAAAGTAGAAATGCGCGGAAGCCGGTGTATTGATAAACTTATTTCGGAAATTGGTGAGGATATAAGTAACAACCATTCTATAAGTATCGGAATGGAATGCCCGCTATTCCTTCCAATCCCCCGCATTAGTGCAGACCTAAGCAAGGGCAGGCAAGGAGAAGGCGACAGGTCGTGTTTCGCTCCAGCAGGCGGATATGTCGCCACACTTGGTCTTCACCAGTTCGCTTTTATTCTGAAAAAAATAAGTTCAAACGAAATAGACTTTACTTTTGACGCCGAAGAATGGTGTTCGGGCCGTAGCAATAAAAACATTCTTTTTTGGGAAGCATTCGTCAACGGAAAGGCCCACGCAGAGGATCACATAAGGGATGCCGCAACAGCAGCAAATGCTTTTATTGAGATGTACCAAAAAGACAATATAAACAGCGCTGTATCAGTAAGCGAGTCGAACGAAGTTTTATCACTTGCTGGTTGCGCACTTCTGTGGGCCGGTTGGTCTCAAGATATAAGCCTTCTTAAGCAACGTGATGTCCTTGTGGTGAAACCAAGTTGCCCATACAAAGGCCCTCCTATACAGGAAGCATGATTCAGGCGTGTGGCGTCGCTGGTTTTCGATATCCGATATCTCGCAATTTTCGCGCCGCCTTCATTCCGCCGAACAGGCCGAACAGCGCTAACACGTGAAATCCGAAACTCCACCAATCCTGCACGGCAAGAAAAATCAGCGAATCAAGAGCGTACAACACTATTCCGGTAATAAAGGCCCAACGATGCCTCTTCAGCGCG
>DAOVLV010000265.1 GCA_030631085.1 Planctomycetales bacterium
AACACGATGTTCCGAGGCCTGGAGAACACGGGGCGACTTACCGTCGAGCCGAGGGTTTTGCGAGAAGGATACCTTGAGGCATTGCAGAAGTTTTGCGCCGAGGTCAAGCGTCGCTGCATTGCCGCCCAGATAGATTACAAGTTGATTTCGACGGCGGACCATCTGGATGCGGCGTTGTTGGCGTTCCTGGCTGCAAGAGCCGCCGCTGGAAGAAAAACAGGAGCGAAAAGATAACAATTTCCGATTTCCAATTTTCAATTTCCAATTGAACAGACTAAACAGAAAAACACGACGAATCTTCTTTCAATTGGAAATTGGAAATCGAAAATTGGAAATTGAAAATACGAGGTAACATATGCCATTTATACATCCGGCTTTATTTTGGGGTGGTGCGGCGGCGGCGTCCGTGCCCATCATAATTCACCTGCTGAACCGTCGTCGGTTCAAGGTTCTCGACTGGGCGGCGATGAAGTTCCTGCTGGAGTCGGTCCGAAAAAACCGTCGTCGTGTCCGCATCGAGGAACTGATCCTTCTGGCGCTTCGTTGTCTGGCTATTTTCCTGCTGGCGTTGGCGGTCGGACGGTTTATCGGCTGCTCGCCGACGCAGGTCGTTCCGATCAGTAGCAGGGCACAGATGACACACATATTCATCCTCGACGACAGCGTTTCGATGGGGCAGAAGGTGGCCGACACCACCTCTGTAGCCAAAGCGGCCAGCGACCTGGCCGATATGCTCGAAGACGTTCCGCCCACCGATAAAGTCGCGGTGTTGCTTACCAGCAGGCCGGAAGAGTTGGAGGCGGTTTTTCCGTTGGATTTCCTGTCCGATCCTGAAACCCTTGTCGGAAAAGTCAAGTCGCTCAAGCCGTCCGATACGACGACGCAACTGCACCGTACCATCGCCGCGGCAGTGGAGATGTTCAAAGAAACCAAGACCAAGAAGCGTCTTTACATACTCAGCGACTTTAGACGGTACGATTACTCATCGGGCGGCATGATAGAATACGCTCGCAAAGAGTTCAGAGGCCTCGCCGATGCGGACATCGAATTAGTGCTGATGAACTACGGTGCAGCCGCGGCGCCGAACCTGACGGTCGTCGATATGCAGATGCTGGACAAATTGGCCATTGCGTCGGTGCCGATTAAGGTGCAATTGCGCGTGCGAAACAACGGTACGGAGCGGGCTCAAAACGTTACGGTGAAGTTTGTCGTCCGGTCGCCGGACTCACCGGAAGTAGCCCTCCCCGCGCGAACAATCAAATCAATTGATCCGGGTCAGACCGAATCGGTCCAGATCGCCTATACTTTTGCCGGTGCCGGCCCCGCGGTTATCGAGGCGCATCTCCCTGCCGACAATCTTGCCGGGGATAACACCGGTTATCTGGCGCTGAATGTCCGCGATGCCAGAAAAGTGCTTATCGTCGATGGCGAACCGGACCTCAGCTCGCCGGTCAACGGCGAATCTTTCTACCTTGCTTTTGCGATGGACCCGACCGGCGACGGGCATTACGGCAACAAGCCCGATGTGATCTCCGTCGATCACCTCGCGGAGGTGAACTTCGATGCGTACGACGTTGTGATTCTTGCCAACGTCGGCGAGTTCCCTCTGTCGGTCGGACTTGACGGCACCAGCGGCTACGGGCAACTGGACGCGCTGAGCAAGTACGTTCGCAGCGGGGGCGGGCTTGCGATATTCACAGGCGACCGTGTCAATCCAACCTTCTATAACGGCCCGTTCTACGACCGTGGGAAAGGCCTGTGCCCGATACAAATCGACGCTCCTGCCGGTGATGCCCGCAAGAAAAAGAAATTCGTCCGCTTCAATCCGCGCAGTATCGCCAATGAATCTGTTATGCGGACGTTCCAGGGCGAGCGGAGTGAGTTCACGAGACTTATGCGTTTCTACGCTTATACGCCAATTGCGCAGTCCGGCCTGCCTGATGCTTCGGACGAAGTCGGCGCGGTGCGTATCCTGGCGAGATTCGACAACACCGATACCACGTCGCAGCACACCCCGGCAATTGTGGCGAGGTCTTATGGTCGGGGCGAGATTATGATGATTTGCACCTCTGCCGACAAGGAATGGACCGATTGGCCTAAGGACCTGACGTACCTTACATTTATCAACGACATGATCGAGCACCTTTCACGTCGGGCAGGGCGTGAATTTACCGCTACGGTGTCCCGGCAGATTGATTACACAGTTACTGCCGGGATGATGGCGGCGAAGGCGACGCTGAAGACGCCCGCATTTCCCGCCCAGGCTGTGATTACGCTGGAGGGTCAGAGGCTCGATACCCGTCGAATCATTACATATAAGAACCCGCGACATATGGGGATATATCAACTGAACCTGAGCCTGGCGGATGAAGAAAAGACGGTGCTCTTTGCCAGGAACACGGACCCGATTGAAGGACGTTTGGAAAGAATTACAGAGAAGCAATTGCGTTCGCAGATACCCATGGAGTTTGAGTATCACAATTGCCTTACCACCGCCGATGCCGAATCGGCCACAGCGACAAAGGGGCAGGAATACTGGAAAGCGGCACTGGCTGTCATGCTGCTTATCCTGGCTGCGGAAGTCTTCCTCGGACAACGATTCGGGCACTATAAAAGATGAAAAACCGGAATACCGGAATACCGGAATACCGGAAAAGATAAAAAAAACAGACTGACTACCAGGACGAATTATGAAACGATTTCTTGAATGGCTGTTGCAGTTGAAGAGCGGGAAACTCGCCGGCGCTGATAGTTGGTCGCCGAATTTCGCCGCTGAGTACAACAACTGGGTTATCCTGGGGTTGTTCGTCGTGTTTGCGGCTTTGGTGGCTTTGACAATAGTCTGCTACCTGCGCGAAGGCGATACGCGCCGTCGCACCAAGATGACCATCGCCGGGGTTCGTATAGCGGTGATCGTGCTCATCTTCGCCTTGCTGTTTCAGCCCGGACTGACCCTGCGGTACAAAAAAGACCTTTATTCCACCGTTGTCGTGCTTGTCGATGACAGCCTGTCGATGTCGCTGAAAGACCGTTACGCCGACGCGTCGCTTCGCGGCGACCTGGCCGACAAACTCGGCGTCAGTCAGGATGAATTGGCCTCACTGAACCGCACGGAAATTGTCCGCCGGATACTCACCCGCCAGGACGGCCCCCTGGCCGAGTTGGCGAAGGACCATCCGCTGGTGCTGGTGCGGTTTTCCACGTCCCAGCCCGGTAGCGATACGAATGAGGGTAAGTACGCCCTCCAGATCGGACAAATTAAAGTGGCGGGTGACGATCCTGAACGTCAGACCGAGGCGCAAGAGCAGATAATCGCCGCCCTTGGGAGTCTCTCCGCCGGTGGGTACGAAACGAATCTCGCAGCCGCTTTGCGCGACGTTACAGACCGCCTTGAGGGTCGGCGAGTGGCTGGGATCGTCATGATCAGCGACGGTCAGCCAACTACAGGGAGCGAATCCGGTAATCGCCTCAATGCCGCTCGTGATTATGTTCGCCAGCGTGGAATCCCCGTCTTTGGCGTCAGTGTGGGCGATCCGGTTCCGCCTCAGAATATCGCGATGGTGCGTTTGCAGGGGCCGGCGGAGGTTCGCAAAGGTTCGGCAATCGAGTTGAAAGCATATATGTCCAACCGTAATTGCGCCGGTCTGGACGTGGAAATACGCCTGCTTCGCAGACCTGTAAATGCTGACGAGGAGTGGACCGATACGGGTGTGACCAAACAGGTAACTCTTTCCGGGGAGGCAGGTTCGACCCGTAGCGAGGCGCAGGAAGTAACTCTTGTAGTGGGCAAGGCCGGTGAACTGGGCGAATTTTTCTACAAGGCGGAGGTTAAACCTCTTGCCCGCGAGTTTTCCGATGAAGATAACGCAGCCACGATGAAGATACGGGTCTCCGAAGAGAAGATAAAGATTCTCTTTGTCAGCGGGGACGCGGGATGGGAGTTTCAGCGTTTGCGCAGTTTCCTCCTTAACAACCCGGACCGTTACGCCGTCAGCGTCTGGCAGCAGGA
>DAOVLV010000254.1 GCA_030631085.1 Planctomycetales bacterium
AATATATCCCCCAGCATTGCGGGGGGCTTGTTCATTCGGCGGTTTCCGATTATACTCAAGTTGGATTTAATTTCTAAAGGGTAACGCGATGCGAGTTGAAACACAATTTTCGGTATTCCTGGTCAACAAGCCCGGCGTGCTGGCACAGGTAACGAGCGCCCTGGCCAAAGCCAAAATCGACCTGATAGCCCTGACGCTGGTGGATTCCAGCGAGCACGGCGTGTTGCGGATAGTCTGCGCCGATGAAAACGACAAGGTTCGCAAGACCCTCGCCCAGGCGTACGACCAATTCACCGAGACCGAAGTGCTGGCGATGGAACTTTCCAACAGGCCAGGCGCATTTTCGGCAATGACGCAAAAACTCGCCGACGCACACATCAATATCAGTTACGCATATTGCACCGGCGGGGCGAAAGGCGGAAAGACGACGGCTATTTGCAAAGTCGCCGATCTGAAAAAGGCGTTGAAAGTGCTCGAACCGGCACGCAGCGGCGCTCGCAAGAATTCGCGGGCAAAAGTCAAAGCCGCTCCGCGCCGACGGCGATAAGGGGAAAATTTTATGATTTTAGCGGCAATTCAGGACGGATTCATTCTGGATTCGTGGACAGTCGAGTCAATCGTCCGCCTGCTTGTGGCGGCTGTGCTTGGCGGGCTTGTCGGTCTGGAGCGCAAGCAGCACGGGCGAGCGGCTGGTCTGCGGACGCACCTGCTCGTGGCGTTGGGGGCGGCTATGGCGATGGTCGTCTCGCTGCACTTCGAGCACGTATTCGGCAAGACCGGAGCCGAGATGTCCATTCGGATAGACCCTGCAAGGGTCGCTTACGGCGTAATGGCGGGTATCGGATTCCTTGGGGCCGGCGCTATTATCCAATACGGCGTGGGCATTCGCGGCCTGACCACCGCTGCGAGCATGTGGTGTACCGCCGCGATAGGGCTGGGAGCGGGGTTCGGAATGTTCGCCGTATCGTTTGTCGCCGTGGCTATTGTCCTGTTCGCGCTGATCGTGCTTGACGTTGTTGACCGCCACATCCCCGTGAGGTTCACCAAGAGCATCAAACTCAACGTTCCGGGCACCTCGCCCGACGCCATAAGCCGTTACGAGAAACTACTGGCAGGGCGAAACGTCAAAGTAGTCAACATGGGATACTCGTACGATTTCGAGAACGACTGCTCGGCTGTAACGCTGCGGATCTCCGCGCGGGTTGCCCACATAACCGAAGCAATTAACCGCCTCCGCGAAGGCGCACCGGAAATCACAGACATGAAAGTCGGGTAAGCATCTCTGCCGCGGTTTTACCTCATTACGAATGCGTATTGGATGATGAACAGTACAGCGAAGATATAAACGATAAGCGGACACTCCTTCACCCGCCCGGTGATAAGTTTTCCGAAAGCGTAAGAGACGAATCCGATGGCGATACCCGCCGATATGCTGTACGCCAGAGCCATGGTTACCATCGTCAGAAAGGCAGGTATGTATTCGGTCGCATTGTCCCAGTCGATGTCCCGCATCGCCCGCATCATCATCGCCCCGACGAGAATCAGGGCGGGGGCTATCATCGGATATTTTCCAACGCCGAAATCCCCCATCACAACGTGCACCAACGGCTCAAAGAACATTGCCGCAAACAGGCACAGACCGGTAACGACAGCGGCAAGCCCCGTCCGAGCGCCGGCCTGGACTCCGGTAACAGACTCGATGTAACTGGTAACGGTGCTACTTCCCAGACACCCGCCGATGACCGTACCGGCGGCGTCGGCGGCAAGGGCTTTCTCTGCGCGGGGCAATTTACCGTTGCGCATCAGGCCCGCGCGTCCGGCTACGCCTACCAGCGTCCCGACAGTGTCGAAAAGGTCCATAAACAACAGGATGAAGAGCATCGTAACAATTTCGACCCAGTGCCCCGGCAGGGCCTCCCAGAGGTTCGCGAAGCCGGGGACCAGCCCACCGGCGGTTTCACCAAGCCCGCTGGGCATGGCCACCGGAGTATGCCATTGAGTATGTCCCCAAAGCAGCGCAACTCCCGTCGTAGCCAGGATGCCGATAAGGATCGCACCACGAATACGAAATGCCAGCAACGCAATGGTTATCGCCAACCCGATCATCGTCAGGATGCCTACGATGTTGTCCTTGAAGCCGGGGAATTTTACCAATGCCCCGCCGGAAACGACGAGGTTACCGTAACTGAAACCGATAACGGCGATAAACAATCCTATACCGGCGGCGATTCCGCTCTTGAGCGCGTCGGGAATGGCGTTGAGTACACGCGAACGAAAACCCACAGTGCTCAACAGCAGGAATATCACGCCAGCCACCGCCGTCAGCGACAACGCCATCTGCCAGCCGAGGTATCCCGCGCCCCAACCGGTCATCGCAACGGCGAAACCGACGAAGATGAAGTTCTCCCCCATACCCGGCGCAAGGGCGATTGGATAATTCGCCCAGATGCCCATCAGGATACACGCAATCCCCGCCGAGATGCACATCGCCATCAGCACCCCGCCGTTGTCCATACCCGCTCCCTTGTCGCCAAGCAGACCGACCTGGACAAAGAGGATATAACTCATCGCCATGAAGGTTGTGAGACCGCCGAGGACTTCCCGACCGACCGTGCTGCCGCGATCCTTGATCTCGAACATATCGCGCCCTTTCCATTAATGGATGAAATGTCAGCCGATTTTTCGCGCGCGGAGACGGATTTGTCAACCCTCTATCGGCATTGGGCATTGGGCATCAGGCATTGGTGGCAAGAGGGTCGTTGCGCGTTCTGCTTTTATAATTATGATATTTTACTGAATCGTGGAATTAATACAGACTTAGCCTCCCGTCAAGCAGGAAAACCTTTCAAAAACCCATCGCTACCAATGCCAAATGCCCGATGCCCAATGCCCTTATTTTTCCAGCAGTTCGTCGGCATGTTCGGCGACCTTGCGGAAGGCTGCGGCGTATTCGTCGATTACCTCAGGCCGATAGTGCTTGAACCACGGAATGCTGATTGCTCTCTTGGCGATACCTTCTGCCACCGGCAGCGACCCCGGGCCTTGTCGCACGTCGCGAGATGCGTTGGCGATGACCGTTGGTTTTCCGTGGCCATAGACGTCCGCATCGTGAAGGGCGGGGTGCAGGTGCAGCGGGCCGTTGATTCCGGGACGGGTCTCGAAACCCTCTGCCGTCAGGGCCTGGCAGAACTTCTCGACATCCAGCCCGCCCAGTTCCTCAGGCCTGTACAGACCCTTGGCGGCGTACCACCCGCCCATTGTCGAGCCGGAATCCGCCGGCGGGCGGTGGGCCTTGATTCCCGGAACGCCTTCCAGCAAATCCCAGAAGCGGTTTATCGCCTTCTGTATCTCCACAATGCGCTGCGGGTAGTATTTAAGTTGCACCCGCGCCAGCGAGGAAGCGACCTGGTTGAGGCGGTGCTTGTATCCGCCGAGGGGAACGCCGGCGAATTTCTTCAGTTCCGGGTTGGTAATCTGCCCCTTCGCGTCGCTGTACATCGACGGCATGCCTGTGCGCTCGTAATGCCCGAAGGCGACTGCCCGTTCGAAAATGTTCTGATCGTTGGTGATGAGCATTCCGCCCTCGCCGGCCACCAGGCTCTTGCCCGCCATCATGCTGAATGCGCCGACGTGCCCGATCGTGCCGAGCGCCCGCCCCTTGTACAATCCGCCCTGGGCGTGAGAGACGTCCTCGATGACCTTGACGTTGTGCTTTTCGGCAATGGCCATTATCTCGTCCATCTCGGCGGGATACGCGCAATTGTGCACCACCACGATGGCCTTTGTGTCTTCGCCGATGCGATGCTCAATGTCGGCCGGATCTATGCAGAGGGTCTCGCCGAGAATGTCGGCGAAGTTGATGGTCGCCCCAAGAGACAGCGCCGGAAGGGCGGCTGCCCAATAGACCGGCGATTGGATGATTATTTCGTCTCCGATGCCCACGCCACAGCCGAACATCGCGCCGAGAAGCGAGGCGGTTCCGTTGCAGTAACCCAAGGCGTATTTCACGCCGAGCCACTCGCAAACCTCCTTCTCCAGTTGCTTGGTAACGTCCGTACCGCTCATCCCGACGCCGCTGTGTATCATTTCCAGCACAGCCTGTTCGTCCT
>DAOVLV010000397.1 GCA_030631085.1 Planctomycetales bacterium
GTTCCGGCATGGGAAGTATCGTCGGGATTTTTCGGAGCGTCTTGGTTTCTCGCCGCGACTCTACGGCCTCCAGCCGACGATATGGATTCACGGCGTCAGCGTCGGCGAGGTCAATGCCGCGAAGGCGCTGGTGGCGGAAATCCATTCCCAACTGCCGGACTATCGCGTGGTGATAACTTCGACCACGGACACGGGTCTGGCAGCGGCTGGGCGATTGTTTGCGCCGGCGCATAAGGTTTTCCGCTGGCCTATGGATTTTACGTTCGCCGTCGCCGCCGCCGTCAGACGCATCAGGCCTGAGATAGTGATACTTATCGAAGGCGACGTCTGGCCGAACTTTGTGCGTGCGTGCAGCCGGCGGGATATTCCGGTGATCGTTGTCAACGCCAGGCTTGGCCCGCGAAAGGGTTTCCCACGCTATCGGCTTATACGTCCGTTGGCGGCCAGGCTGTTTAATTCGCTCACAGCCATCGGCGTCCAGCACGAGACCTACGCCGGGATGTTCCGGCTGCTGGGCGTGCGCGACGAGAAACTCACCGTTACCGGAATGATGAAATACGACACTGCCGGGATTGACCGGCGCGTCGCCGGTCAGGACGACCTTGCCGCTGCGATGGGAATCTCGCCCGATGATAAAATTCTCGTAGCCGGCGGGACAGGCCACGGTGAAGAGCAGATAATCCTCGACGCCTTCGCGGAGGTTCGACGGGAACATCCCGGCGTTCGTCTGGTAATCGTTCCGCGAAAACCCGAACGTTTCGACGAAGTCGCCCGCACAATCGCCGCCTGCGGTTTCGCGCTGGTGCGACGTTCTGAAATCCCCGATGGTTCGACCGGGCTCACCACAGGTGGTTCAGCCGGTGAAATATCGTCTGACGCGGTTATACTTGGCGATACGATGGGCGAGTTGCGGAAGTTTTACGCCCTGGCGTATGCGGTTTTCGTCGGAAGGTCGCTGGTTCCTGACGGCGGGTCGGACATGATAGAGGCTGCCGCTTTGGCCAAACCCGTCGCTTTCGGTCCTTATACGTTCAATTTCCCGCAGGCGGAATCCATGGTCGCCGCCGGCTGCGCCCGACGGGTCGCCGGCGCAGGCGAGTTGGCCGGTGTGTGGAATGAATGGCTGGAGAAGCCCGACGCTGCATCCGGGATGGCCCGGGACGCCCAACAGTTCGTCCGGTCGCAAATGGGCGCGACGAAGCGAAACGTCGAATTAATCTGCCGCATCCTGGGGCGGGTTCCCGCCCTCGCGGCCGGCGGAATAGCAACGGACGCAATAGCGTAACACGGGCGTCTCGCCCGTGAGTGAAAAAGCATGGCCGGGACGACCATGCCACGTGTGGCACGGGCGGGACGCCCGTGCTACAGAGGTGTTCACATGCCAGATACAGAATTGAGACAAACCGTTCTAATGAACGCCCGGCGGATTGTCGTCAAGGTCGGAACTGCCGCTCTTACCGACGAGGCGGGCCGACTTGACGGGCAGTTCATCTCGGACCTTTGCCGCCAGATTGCCGGAATCGCCGCCGCGGGAGTCGAGGTCGCCCTTGTCAGCAGCGGCGCGATCGGCGCGGGTATGGCCGAACTGGGCCTCACCGCCAAACCGGGAACGCTTCCGATGCTCCAGGCCGCCGCCGCCGTCGGGCAGGGACAACTGATGCGGACATTCCACGACGCATTCGGAACCCTGGGCACCAAAGTCGCGCAGATTCTCGTTACCCGCGGTGATTTCGAGGGCCGCACACGATACCTCAACATCCGCAACACGATCGCCGCATTGCACGAAATGAACGTCATTCCCATCGTCAACGAGAACGACACTGTCGCGGTCGATGAACTCGAAGGTCGCTTTGGCGACAACGACATAGTCGCTGCCATGGTTACGAACATGCTCCGTGCCGATGCGCTGGTAATGTTGACCGTGGTCGATGGCGTAATGGCCGACGGGAAGGTGCTGGACGTTGTCGCCGGCGCGGACGCATCCGAACTGGTCGATGATTCGCTCAGCCGGGGAGGTTCCGGCGGGATGGGCACGAAACTCCAAGCCGCCCACGTGGTCACATCGGCCGGAGAAGCCGCCGTTATCGCCAACGCGCGAACGCCCGACATTCTTCCGCGATTATTGGCCGGCGAAAAACTCGGCACAGTCTGCATCCCCGCTGAAGGAAAGATGTCCTCCCGCCGGCGATGGATAGGCCAAGCCGCCCGTGCCGCCGGGAAAATCACCGTCGATGAAGGGGCTGCAAAGGCGCTGCAGGAAGGCGGGAAAAGCCTCCTTCCAAGCGGAATCACGGCTGTGGCGGGCAATTTCCAAAGGGGCGACACTATCGCAATCGTCGATAGCGCAGGAAAACAAATTGCCCGAGGACTGACGAACTACTCATCCGGCGACATAGATA
>DAOVLV010000024.1 GCA_030631085.1 Planctomycetales bacterium
AGGCCGGCGAAGAGCAAACAACTTCGCTGGTCGGAGTCAGCATCTCCGAAGCCGAGAAGCAACTCATCAGCAACACGCTCAAGATGGTAGTCGGCAACCGCTCCCAGGCCGCCAAAATCCTCGGCATCGGCGAGCGGACACTATATCGGAAAATAAAGGAATACGGACTGTAGTAGGCTGGGCCGGAGCGAAGCGGAGGCCCACCTTTTTGGAAGATTGAAGGTGGGCCTGCGCTTCGCTCCGGCCCAGCCTACCGACTCTATGAAGCAGCGTGAACAGGCTATCTTGTTGCTGGAAAAGGCCCGTCCCGGTTTAATCTGTTTATGGTCGGGAACGGTAACGTGGTGCCCCTGCCGGTCATGTTTTACTCTCTTTCATTGATGATTATCGTCGAAATGAGGTGTTCATACCGGTGCAATTGTTTTCCGCCGGGCCTGGCGGTGGGAGATATTGATGCAGAAGCGGGCGCGATGGTTTAGAATCTTTCCCGGTATGAAGGATGCGGATGCGATAAGTGAATTGTCTCCCGGCCTGGCCGGGCGGGTGCTGACGAGGGCGGCTGTGGTTGCCGCCATGGCGCTGGTAGTGGCCCTAGCCGTCAGACCTATCGCCAGTTACGACGTCGGATACCACCTTGCCTACGGCCAACATTTCCTCGACACCGGCGAAATCGTTCAGACAAACCGCTTCGTCTATACGCACCTGGACCCTGACATCCTCGCCGATCCTGCCAACCTCGGCCCGGGCTGTCGATACGACAATGCCACCGATACCTATCACTTCGTCAACGCCAACTGGCTCAGCCAGGTTGTTATGTCAGCCGCCTGGCGGGCAGGGGGTTCGACGGGGCTTGGGATACTTCAGGCCGGTATGATAGCGGCGATATTCCTTGTGGTCGTCGCGACGATGCGCCGCGCCACGTGGCATGGCCGTCCCGGCCATGATTTCTTTTCTCACGGGCGAGACGCCCGTGCTACGGTTTCCTGGTATTGGATCGGACCAGCAGTCGTCCTGGTTGCGTTGGCAGGCTATGAACGGTTCAACATCCGCCCGGAAGTATTCGGGTATCTGATTCTGGTGTTGCAATGGTGGTTGCTGGTTGGGACAAGCGTCGTCGTACGGTTCGACCGCGCTCACCGAAATCCGGCGACGGCTAAACGGGACTGGCGGCGAGTGGCGGGGGTGATTGGGCTTCAGATACTCGCGGTTAATTTACACAGTTATTTCATACTCGGCGTAACGCTGGTCGGAGCGATGTTCACCGATATTTTCCTTCGCTGGTTATGGGCGCGGGCTGTAACGCATGCAGACATGGCGGACCTTACGCCCCGACTGAAATGGTTCGGTATCGCGCTGGCTGGCGTCGTGCTCGCCTGCCTGGTCAATCCGTTCTTTATTCGTGGCGCAATCATGCCGATTGAGACGCTGCTGTTCATGGCAAAGCACAACATTATCGGTGGTACGCCAATGCCGGGCGAACGTCATCCCTGGGCGACGATAGGCGAGTTTTTCTCGCCGTTCGCCGAGGGTGTCCGCCAGACGCGCGTCATAACCGCATACTACGTCGTGCTTTGCGTTGCGGGTGTGGCAGGAGTGGTCGCCTTGATGCGTCGCCGGTGGGGTTGGGTGCTGGTGCTTGTGGGCATGACGCTTATTTCGACCCGGATGCGGCGTAATATCGCACCGGCTGCGATGATTATCGTACCGCTGGCGATGATTATCCTGACGGATGGGTGGAATGCCTTGCGCGAAAAACTTGGCCTGAACAAACCCGCCAAGCCGTTGGCAGGACGGGCCGGCGCTGTTGTTGCGCTGGTTACCATTGCCCTTGCCGGATGGTGGACGATCTCGGTGGCCTCGAACCGCTTTTATTTTTCGGAGCGTCGGGCCTGGCGGTTTGGGTGGGGGGTTTCTGAAATCACTGTCCCGCTCAAAGCAGCCAGGTGGATTGATACCCACAAACCAGCAGGGAAAGTATTCTGCGACTACGGCGTTTCCTCCAACCTGATGTATTTCACCGACCCGCATCGGCGGGTTCCGGTGCTGACAAATACATGGGCGTATCCGCCTTATGTGATGAAGTGGGTTTCCGATTGCACGAATGGCCGCTGCGATTTCGAGCAGGCTGTGAGCGAATACGATATAGGTACAGTCGTCCTGCGTCTGGCTCACGATACCGCGCCGCTGATGAAGACGCTCGCCAAAAGCGAAGACTGGTCGGTTGCGGACATCGGCGTCTCGCACGTCGTTTTTCTCCGCCGGACGGGGACAAATGCTGAACTGGCGAAAAAACTGGGCATTACCAAAAAGAATTTCGACGTTTCCGGACATATCGAACGCATCGGAAAAACCGACCCTCTGCGGGCCTGTGCCCTGCACAGCACGGCTACGCTGCTGTACCGGATGGATTGGGGAAGGCACGCCATAACCGTCTGGCGAAAGTGCATTGAGATGAAGCCGGATTATTACGAAGCGATAGGCAGCCTCGGCATATGCCTTGCGCTGCGTGGGACCGGTAAGATGTTGCTCATGCAGGCGTATCAGCGCAACGGCAAACCGTCCCAGGCTAACCGCGCCCGTAGCGAAGGTTTGTCCGACTGGGCCGAGGCGGAAAAACTGTTCAAAGACGCACTGAAGATTAATCCCGATTACGACGATGCAGCCCGAAATCTCCGCCTGCTGCACAATCAGATGGCCTCCTTCAGGCGCGGCGTGATTATCATCCCGCAAATGCGGTGAAACTGGACAGACCGGGGCGAGTGCGATACGCTTGGGGTGTTAACGAATTATTGCAATGAAAGGTGTCCGACAATGTACGAAGACGTTTATGGACAGGTAATCTCTTCTCTGGCGACTGAAAATGACAAGCGTATCGTCCTGCTGGTGATGGACGGCGTGGGCGACTGCGATAACGACGGCAACGGTACCGCCCTCCAACAGGCGAAAACGCCCAACATGGATGCCCTTGCATCTCGAAGCGCACTCGGTCAGCACAAACCGATTGCCACTGGAATCACCCCCGGCTCCGGCCCTGGGCATCTGTCGCTGTTCGGATATGACCCGCTCGTCTATCAGGTAGGGCGCGGCGTCCTCAGCGCGCTGGGAATCGAATTCCCCCTGGAAAAGACCGACGTAGCCGCCCGTCTGAACTTCTGCACAATCGACGCCGACGGAAACGTTACCGACCGCCGGGCAGGACGAATCGGCGACGACGTAAATAAACGCGTACTGGAGAAGATTCGCAAAGGCCTCAAGCCGCCTGCCGGTGTCGAAGTGCTCTTCGAGACGGTGGCTGAGCATCGGGCGTTGATGGTGCTTCGCGGCCAAGGGCTTGACGACGACATAGGCGATACGGACCCGCAGGCCGTCGGCGTCCCTGCTTTATCACCGGCCAGGAGGCCTCATGATAAATCCAAAACCGCGAAAATCGCCGAAGAGGTAATCAACCAGGTCCGGAAAATCCTGGCTGACGAACCGCAGGCCAATATGATCCTCGCTCGCGGATTTGCGAAGTGGCCTGATTGGCCTACGTTCCCGGAACGGTACAAACTTAACCCTGCCGCCGTGGCGGGTTATCCGATGTATCGCGGCGTTGCCCGCCTGGTGGGAATCCCTGTCGTGTCCCAGCCGACCACCGCTGCCGACATCTGCGCCGAGGCCGTCAAGACTATGGGCGACCACACCTTCATATTCGCCCATTTCAAATACACCGACAAGACCGGCGAGGACGGCGACCTGCCCGGAAAGATCGCGCGAATCGAGGAGATGGACGCTGCCCTTCCGACGCTGCTGGCCGCTGACCCGGACGTGCTGATAATCACCGGTGACCACTCAACACCGCCGTCGATGAAGGCCCACAGTTGGCATCCGGTTCCGATACTGATGAAGGCCCCGCACCTCCGCGGCGGCGGACCTGGGAAGTTCGACGACATCGCCTGCCGGAGCGGCGAAATCGGAACCATCAGCGGAAAAGAACTCATGCCCCTGGCAATGGCCCACGCCGGAAAACTCGAAAAATTCGGCGCGTGATCAGCAAAGATGCAAGGGATGAAAAGCGACATTATGCGGTCTATTGCCATCGTGGCAGTCATCTTTGTTGTGCTGGCACTATTAGGCGGGGTGGTCTTCTTTCTTATCCTTAACGAGATCGGGGAAGAATTTTGGACCTCGATGGACAATTGGAAACAGGAAGATGTGCCGTGGGTGGAATGTCCGGTTCACGAATTTGGTGATGGGCTGAAGGTAGCTATCCATTTCCAACACGCTCACCCATTCCTGGCGGAATTCTATAGAAAACTTGTTGTTACGAAGCCGGGTGGTGAAATTGTGGAAATGGAACTACCCATGAACACAGGCGGAAAGACGAACATAAAGGTTTATGGACGAGTAACCGCCGATTTTAAGTCAATCGGATTTCGCGATAAATACATGCACGAATCCTTCGATTTGAGTGTTTTACCGCCTACGCAGGCAGATCCCTCGGGAATGGAATTTTGGGGACACATCGGCGCAGACCAGAAATTCGTCAGGGCGAAGCAATAAAGGGACAAACACAATCGATAAGAAGATACTCGACGCAACGGTCGTCCGAATGGTATAATCATATTTGCGGATCAGATGAGGATGTCGCAATGAAAACCGAGCATGAACGATACATAGTTGACGATAACGGCAGCAGGACTGCTGTGATTCTCCCTGTCGAGCGGTACGAGCATCTGCTGGAGGACTTGCATGATCTGGCGGTTGTGGCTGAACGCCGGGATGAACAAACCATCGATATGGAAGAAATGAAACGCCGGCTGAGGGAAGATGGAACCCTATAACATCATTTTTAAACCATCTGTCAAAAAGGACTTAAAGCGTCTGGATCGTAAATTAGTCGGGCGCATTATTGACAGAATTGCGAGGCTTGGGGACGAACCTCTTTGCCGTGGGGCGATTAAACTGTCGGGTAGCAAATTTCTTTATCGCATCCGGGTTGGTGAATATCGCATTGTTTATCAGGTCGATTCTCTTTCCAAAGAGATAGTTATTCATTACGTTCGTCACCGCCGTGAAGTCTGCCGGGATTTGTAATCAATAAGCGGCGAGTGGCTTGGTTGCCTGCCCACCCCCGCCTACCTGCGGCAAGCAGGCAGGTCCGGTAGGTAGGCGGGCGGTGTTTGCCTGTTCCTTGGGGGCGGCCACGTTTGCACCGGATAAGTTCGGAGCATAAACATTTTTGATTTTCGATTGACGAATAGGGATGAAGACGAGCAAAAGAAACATGGTGTTCATTGTGTTGGACACCCTCAGGGCCGATCACCTTTCCTGTTACGGATACTTCCGGAAAACCGATCCCCGGATAAGGGACATTGCCGCCGAGGGCGTCCGCTTCAGCGATTTCTTCGCATCGGGGATCGCCACCGGTCCGGGTTTTACCAGCATCGTAACGGGCCTGCCCCCAATAAGAAACGGATACTACATCACCCCGTGGAACAAGCCCAACACCGAGCAACTCGACGACAACATCCCCACGATGGCCGAGATATTTCAGCACAACGGCTACCAGACCGCGGCGGTGGACAACCTGGTCAACTTCCGGAGCCACATGAAGCACTTCGTCAGGGGCTATGAGTACTACATGAACGCGACCGGAAGTCCCTACTGGGTGCACCACCACGTTACCGCCGAGAAGATTAATGCGATGGCTCTTCCCTGGCTTGCCGACCGCGCCGAGCCGCCGTTTTTCCTGTTCCTGCACTATTGGGACCCGCACATGCCATACAATCAGCCGGCTGAATATCGCCGGTTCTGGCGGCACGAGTCAGGCTCGACGAATGACCTTCAGGTTCGCAGGGCCGACGCCGGTTACGACTATGTCCCCGGATGGGGCCGGCTCGGCGACATCGAAGAAGACGAGAAGGTCATAGAGGTCGAGGGGGAGACCTTCAGGCGTTCGATGGACCTCTACGACGGGGAGGTCAGTTACGCCGACGACGCCGTAGGCCGGGTCTATGACCTGCTGAAGAAGAAGGACCTGCTCGAAGAAACCATCCTCGTAATCACCGCCGATCACGGTGAGCAACTCGGTCAGCACGGCCTGTGGGGCCACGACGGCCTCCACGATGCGGTCATCCGCATTCCCCTCGTCATCAGGGTGCCCGGGCAATTACCCGCGGGCAAGGTAATCGAAGGATTCGCCCAGCATGCCGACCTCCTGCCGACGGTGATGGAACTGGCCGGTATTGAGGACATCCCCGACTTCGACGGCGAAGCCGCCGTAAAGAGCATGGGCGAATTCGAGGGAAAGCCCCTGTCGCGTCTGGCGGCAGGCGAAACCTTCAGAGAGAAGATCTTTGTCGAGAGCAACAACTCACGTGCGGTCAGGGATCGGCAGTGGAAGTTCATTTACCGGATGGATACTCAACAGACGGAGTTTTACCACGTCACCGCCGACCCGATGGAGTGCGAAAACCTCGCCGGGCAAGGATTGGACGAGGAAAGGCAGATGAAAGAGGCCTTGTTCTCCTGGGTGGACCTGTCCCTGAAGGGCGAGACCGACCCCATGCGCCCTCAGACGCCAGACCACCAGGAACGCGAGTACAGGGACCTTTAGCGGATTAGAAATAAAGTGGAAGAAGAAATATCGAATATTGTGCGTCACGTAATGATGCACGTTATTCAATATTCGATTTTTTCCTGTTTCTCATTAACTCGCGTTGTCTTGGTAACAGAGGTGAAAACAATGATGACGAGTAATGAATTCCAACAATTGCAGCGTGCGGCGAGGGAGTTGATTGAGGGCGACCGCCTCCTGGCTGGGGATGGGCTGGCGCCCGGCGTTCCGCTTCCTGAACCTCAGCCCGCCCCTGCCTCGTCCGAACCAAGACTTGTCGAAAGCGCCGATGCCAAACGCAAGGCCGCCGAACTGGATGCTATCGACGTCAACGAGGTCCGCAACTGCACGAAGTGTGGCCTGTGCAAGGGGCGGAACAAAACCGTTTTCGGCGAAGGCAATCCGGACGCCGACCTGTTCTTCATCGGCGAAGGCCCAGGCGCTGAAGAAGACAAGCAGGGAAGACCCTTCATAGGCAGGGCAGGCGAACTGCTGACGAAAATGATTACCGCGATGGGACTGACCCGCCAGGACGTATTCATCGGTAACATCGTCAAATGCCGCCCGCCGGGAAACCGCGCGCCGATGGCCGACGAAGTCGAAGCCTGTCTGGATTACCTCATCCGGCAGCTGCGAATCATCCAGCCTAGGGTTATCGTTACGCTCGGCAACCCCGCTACACACACCATGCTCAATACGAAAGTCGGAATCACGCGCCTCAGGGGGCAGTGGCAATCCCTGCCGATGCTCGATGCAGACCTGGCCGGTATAAAAGTCATGCCGACATTTCATCCCGCCTTCGTGCTACGCCAATACACCCGCGACAATCGCCAGAAAGTCTGGTCGGACCTCCAGGAAGTCATGCGAGCACTGTCCTGAACCTGGTTGATTGGTTGATTGGTAATTCGTAATTCGTAATCAGGTATCAGTTTTTTTACCAATTACCAATTACCAATTACGCTTTTCCCAAGCCCCAAGTCCCCAGTCCCTGTTTTTTTTGCATTTTTTTGAAAAATTGTCGTGCAAAGATGGGAAGGCTTGGTAAAATACGCAGAATGAATAGATTAAGTTGACTTTCGGATTTGACGATTTTACTGTTGTGTGGCTGGGTGAGTGCAGGGTAGTGGTCGATTCAGAACTTTTGGAGGTTCTGTGCCACGTATTGAAGTTTATCAAGGAGGCTTTCGTGTCCAATTTACGGCATAAGAGTGTTTTCACTACAGGCGAAGTAGCCGAGGTTTGCAGATTAAGCCAGCAAACGATCATTCGCTGTTTCGACAGCGGTCAGTTGGAGGGTTTTCGTGTTCCGGGAAGCAAGTTCCGGCGTATTCCGCGCGACAAACTCAAGAAGTTCATGCGGGACCACGAGATCCCACTCGATTCGCTGGAGTCGGATAAGATTAAGGTGCTGGTGGTTGATGACGATCCTGACATTGTGGAATTGTTCATCGACGCTCTTTCGCGTGATGGGCGGTTTGAGACGCGCTCGGCAAGTACCGGTTTCGACGCCGGCGTCGAAGCCAACAAGTTTCGTCCCGATATCGTGGTTCTTGACTATCTGCTTCCGGACATTAACGGTAACGTCGTCTGCCGGACGATTCGCCAAAGCGACGACCTCCAGCACATCCGCATACTGATCATCTCCGGCGTGGTCAACAAGTCGGAGGTTGATGCTCTTCTCGAAGCCGGCGCCGACGACTTTATCAAAAAGCCGTTCAACATAGAGACGGTCATAGGACGTATCGTAGAACTTGTCCAAGGCAAGGCGAAGAAATAGAGGGGGCGTGCGCCGGTGTCTGACGCTTCTGATACAACGCGGCATGAGCACTCCGGGTCGTTGCGGGGGAAGGTTCCCGCGCAGCAACTGGACCTGCTGATTCGTCGAATGAAATCACTCCCCGCCTCGCCGACCGTTGCCGCCGACGTGCTGGCCCTTGCCGCAGGGAACGCCGATTTACAGAAAATCGCATCGGCTGCTGCGTGCGATCCGTCCATATCAGCCCAATTACTATCGCTGGCGTGCAACCAGCAGCCGGGCCGTCTGCCTCGGACCATTGCACAGGCCGTTGAAGCGGTCGGTATTTTCGGTGTTCGTTCTGCCGTTATGGGAATGAAGGTTTTCGCTCCGGCCGATGCCGGCGGGTTTGATTACGAAGGATTTCGCACCCATTGCGTAGCGGTGGCGTGCGCGTCTGAACTTCTCGCAAAGCGCAGCGGCGGGAAGATTTCGCCGTCATTGGCATATACCGCCGGCCTGCTGCACGATATAGGCAAGATCGCCCTCTATCGCTGCCTGCCCGGGACTTATCGGCGTATCATTTCCACCCTCGCCGACAAGAATGGAAACATCGCCCGCGTCGAGCAGGAAATAATCGGAACCGATCATACCCGTGCGGGACGCCGATTGGCCCAGCAGTTGTCTTTGCCGGTTTGTATAACCGAAGCCATCTGGCTGCACCATCATCCGGCTATCGCCATGCCGGAGACGCTTGAGATGCCGGCTTTGGTTGCGATAGTCCAATTGGCAGACGTGATTGTCCGCCGCAAGCGTCTCGGTTTCAGCGGTAATTACACATCCGGATACGACATCGAAGCGTTGGCAAACGGAGCCGGGCTTTCCGGCGAGGACGTCGCTTGTGTTGAGGATGGGGTGGTGGGTCGGCTTAAGGAGCGTATGACCCCTGCCGGTCCGAAATCGCAGGCCGCCGCCGAATCGTCGTACCGCTCGTCCATAGCCGAGGCGGGCGCGGAACTGTCGCGGATAAACGAAGCGCTTGTCGAACGGGCTGAAA
Organism: Planctomycetales bacterium; assembly: GCA_030631085.1. Lineage (GTDB taxonomy): Bacteria > Planctomycetota > Phycisphaerae > SM23-33 > SM23-33 > JAUWNJ01. Next base: position 9,391 of record DAOVLV010000024.1, read on the forward strand.
CGCTCACTGGATACGCCGAAGGATTGAAATATCTGGGCGAATTCGCCGAGCGGATTTCGCCCACCTCATCTCTGTCGAATGTCTGCGAGGAACTTGTTCGCGTCTTCTCGTCTGTCCTTTCAATTGAACCGAGCCGGGATGTCCCCGTCTGCGCGTTCGCCGTTTGCGACGACACCAACGTCATCCTCGCCGTTTGCAGCAAACTATCTGCCGGCTTGACGGTGAGCGGCGAAACCGAATTCCGCTTCAGTTCCTGCCGGCGGGATTATTCGCCTCCGTCGTCCGTATTATGTCCGGTAGAGGAGTTAGTCGGGTCGCTGCTTCGGAAACCCAATGACTGGTCGGACCTGATTGACCTGGGCAGTTACGCTCATCTGCCGATGGTGGCTGAAGGGCGCCTGATCGGCGGCGTCCTGCTTCCGAGACGCTCTGCCGATAGTGCGGATGTCGAACTTCTGGAAAGACTCACCAGGATAACGGCCTTTATCCTCGCCGCTGTCGTCGGGCGATCAAATGCAGACCGTCTCGCCGAGGAACTCGCCGGCGCGTCGCAGCGTCTTGAGCAGACACAGGATGCCCTGGCTCGATCACACTCGCTTGCAGTGGTGGGGGAGATGGCCGCGGGGGCTGCACACGAGATGAACAATCCGCTCGCGGTAATCTCCGGGCGTGCGCAACTTCTGGCCGGACGGGTCAGGACCCAAAAGGACCGCGAGTCCGCCGAATTAATCGCCGACAAAGCCTTGGAAATAAGCGATATTATGACGGACCTGATGGCATTTGCGCGTCCAAGTCCGCCGAATGTCGAAACTGTTGTCGTCGCCGATTTGCTGGAACGGGCGAGAAATACGTTCGAATCCGAAAGACAACAAAAGGCGCTCCCCGCGACGGTCGATATAAAAATTGAATCGACTTGCCCGTCCGTACTGGCGGATCCCGGACAGATGGAGGAAGTTCTGGTCGAACTGCTCCGAAATGCAGCAACTGCCGCCGATGGACAGGTGAACGTCAGTATCCGGGCAGAGAAGGCGGAAAATTCATCGGGCGTTTTGATTCAGGTGCGCGATGACGGGCCTGGGATGGAAGAGTCAACCCTGGATTCGGTGTTCACACCGTTCTTTTCGCACCGGCGAGCGGGGCGAGGAAGAGGAATGGGGCTGACGCGGGCGAAGCGTTCAGTGGAGAATAACGGCGGGCGAATGTGGATCGAAAGCACGCCCGGCAAGGGCACGACAGTTTTTATCGAACTGCCTGCCGTAACTTAGTATTCTGTCCGAGCAATAAAGTTGGGTGGCACCTTCAACCGGAGCGAAGCGGAGGTTGTGGGTGCTGGATGGACAAGGGTGTAAAGCACCCACAAGCTCCGCTTCACTTCGTTTCGCTCCGCTTGAAGGTGCCACCCAAGCGTGGAAAAACAATGAACGTAAAAACTGCTCATCCCGAAAACCTTACCCGTCGCAACATTCGCCTGCAAAAGGTTCACCGGAGAAGGAAGCAGGCATACCGGCGTCTGTGTTTAACCTGTGCCGACCTGGCCGGCACCTGCCGGAGCCTGCAAAACCAGATGGATTGCCAGGAGGCGATCATCGATTACCAGAAGCACCTGCTGGCTCGCAGCGACGATCACGAGGTCTTCCGTCGATTTTTCCATTTGTTCGTCGAGCGGACCGGGCCGTTGTTCGGCGTGGCGATGCTCTG
>DAOVLV010000057.1 GCA_030631085.1 Planctomycetales bacterium
ATTACCAGGTCAATCTCGCCTCGCCGCATGAGAAGCCCGGCGGCATTGTCGGCGATAATTTTCACCGGAACGCCTTCTTGCTGAAGTTCCCATGCCGTCAGACGCGAACCCTGGCAGCGCGGGCGGGTTTCATCGGCGATGACCGAGACCTTCCGCCCGGCCCGGTGTGCGAAATATATCGGCGCAAGGGCTGATCCCCAATCCACAAACGCCAGCCATCCGGCGTTGCAGTGGGTCAGCACGGTCATTGAGTCGGTTATCAATTCCGCGCCGATTTCGCCGATTCGACGCCCGGCTTCGATATATTCTGCAGCGACGGCCTGGGCTTCGGCGGCGGTATCGGCAGCAGCACGTACCCGGTCGATGGCGTAGAACAAATCGCGGGCTGTCGGGCGGGTGTTTTTGAGCGTCTCGTAACCGGCCTGGATATAGGCCGAGCGGTCTGGTTCGTCGGCGGGGGCTTCGGCGAAGACCTGTGCCATACCGTATCCCGCTGCCGCTCCGATAGCTCCGGCCCCGCGAACGACCATTGTTTTTATAGCCTCGGCCGTATCGTGGTGCGTCGGTAGTGCGACGACCTCGAACCTGTGCGGAAGCATCGGCTGATTAATCGTCATCACCGACGAACCTTCCATCCACACCGTCAGATAATCTTTGCCGTTGACCTTCATAAGTTACCGGGGATTATACACAATTCTTTACGCTATCCTTGCTCTTTCACCAAGTCGAAGGTGATGCTGTGGGCGTCGCCGTCGAACTCGGTGTTCACCTTGAAACCGGAATTGTGGAAGATGGCGAGCATTGGTTTATTGGCGGGCAGGACCTTGGCGTAGAAGTGGCGGACGCCGCGCTGACGGGCGATCTGGGCTATATAGTCCATCAGGAACGTGCCCATTCCCTTTTGCTGCCATTCGTCCTGGACGATGAAGGCGACCTCGGCGGCCTGGGTTTTGGGGTCGAGGAAATACTGCGCGATGGCGACGATGTCTTCGCCTGTCGGGCTTGGAACGACGCCGACGATGGCAATGTCGTTGCGGTAGTCGATGTTGGTTAGTTTCTGCACATCCTTGTGAGGAAAGGTCATCGTATAAGTGAAATATCGCGTATGGACGGACTGGTTGCTCAGCGAGTAGAGCATCTCGCTCAATGCCGGTTCGTCGGTGGGCTTGACGGGGCGGAAGAAAATCTGTGTTCCGTCTTTGAGCGTGTCATAACGTTCGAGTTCTTCGGGATAAGCGACCTTGTCCCAGGCCAGTTCAATCTGGTCCTGCGGGAGATAATTCTGCGTTTTGGCGGCCTCGATGAGTTCATTCCTGAACTTCGGGTGGGCGATATTGACCAGCGCCAGAACCCGCTCACGAATGCTCCTGCCGTGAAGGTAGGCGATACCGTATTCGGTAACGACGTAGTGTACGTCGCCTCGAGTTGTAACGACGCCGGCGCCCTCGGTCAGGTGCGGGACGATGCGAGAGACAGATTCGTCTCTGGCGGTGGAAGGCATGGCGATAATGGCCTTTCCGCCACGGCTTCGGGCAGAACCGCGAATAAAATCGACCTGTCCGCCGATACCGCTGTAGAACTTATATCCCAGCGAATCGGCGCAGACCTGGCCGGTAAGGTCGATCTCCAGAGCGACATTAATTCCCACCATTTTATCGTGCTGACTGATGACGAACGGATCGTTGACATACTCGGTTGGTCTGAAATTGAAAAAGGGGTTTCCGTCAATGTAATCGTAGAGTTTTTGCGAACCCATACAGAAACTGGCGACGATTTTCCCGCGATTAATCGTCTTTTTGGAGCAGGTTATCGCGCCGCACTCGATAAGGTCGATAATCCAGTCGCCGAACATTTCGGTATGTATGCCGAGTTCTTTCTTGTCCTTGAGGTATTCTGCCAGCGCCTGGGGTATGCGTCCGATGCCGCATTCGATCGTGCTTCCGTCCTCGACCAGGCGAGCGATGTTCTGTCCGATACGCCGGAGCGTTTCGTTCGGTTCGGGGACAGGAACGGTGATGACAGGTTCGTCATGTGGCACGAGCATTTCGATGAAATTGGCATGGATAAAACTATCGCCCATCGTCCGCGGCATTTTGGAGTTGACCTGGGCGATGACGTACTTTGCGTTGGCGGTGGCGGCTTTGACGATATCGACCGATACGCCGAAACTGCACAAGCCGCTCGCGTCGGGCGGTGAGACCGATATCAACGCCACGTCGATGGGGATTCTGCCCGTCTCGAACTCGCGAGGAATCGCCGACAGGAAAATCGGCGTATAATCGCCGATACCTGCATCCAGAGCGTGCCGAACGTTATCGGCGACGAAGAAACTGTTCATCTTGAATTTGTCGCGGAATTTTTCATCGGCATATGGAGCCGATCCCATCGTCAGCAGGTGGATGATACGGGCGTCGTAAATATCACGTGAATGCTCCACGAGCGAGTTGACAAGATGTTGTGGCTGGGCGCATCCGGTGCCTATGAAAATGCTGTTTCCCGGCTTGATGAGTTTCATGGCCTCAGCGGCGGTTCCGATCTGCTCGGCATATTTTTTCTTCCAGTCAAATTCCTGCATGGTTTCTTCTCGTTCAGATTTTTTCGACGCTGATTCGAGCGTCAACGGCGATCGGCGTTGTGCCTTCGGTGCCGACGATGAAAGGGTTAATGTCCATTTCCTGAATCTGGGGGAATGCTGTTACCAACTGGCTGAGCCTCTGAAGTCCCTCGGCGATAGCGTCGAGATCGACGCCTTCCTTGCCTCGGAATCCTTTGAGTATCTGATACGTCTTCGTGCGAACGAGCATTTCCTTGGCTTCGGCGGCCGTTATCGGCGCAAGATAAAACGCCACGTCCTTAAGCACCTCGACCGTAACGCCGCCCATACCGAACATAAGCAGCGGTCCGAAATGCGGATCACGGTTCATTCCGAGTATTACTTCTCTGCCGCTGCTGCACATCTCCTGAACAAGAACGCCAAGAATGTCGGCATCGGGCGCCTTCTTCGGGATGCGGTACATCATCAGGTCGAATGCGTCCATGGCCTGCTGAGGGCCGTTCAGACCGATCCTGACGCCGCCGACGTCCGATTTGTGGAGAATGTCCGGCGACCATATCTTCATCACGACCGGATAGCCAAGTTGATCGGCAATGTCCGCTGCCTGCTCGGCAGTCATTGCGACCGTCCCCTTGGGAGTTACGAATCCGTAGGCTTCGAGAATCTCCTTGGATTCCATTTCCGGTATTTCACGAACGCCCTGGCGAAGGTGCCTGTCGATAATGTGCTCAACTTTACGGCGATTTACGGGAAAGAGTTTTATGACTCGCTTAGGCCTGGATCGCCAGCAGGTATATTTGTTCATTACTTCGATGGTTGCCACGGCGTTTTCGGGGGAATCGTATTGAGGAATTTTACCTCTGCGCAGGATGCGAATCGCTTCGGCGACCTTCTGACCGCCGAGGAAGCAGGCAAGCACAGGCTTTGAGGACTTTTCGGTGGCGATTTTGACAACCGCCTCGGCGACACCGGCGCAATCAGTCATTGCCTGCGGCGTCAGCAACACCATGACGGCGTTCACACCGGGATCGTCGAGAACGACGTCAAGTGCGAATTCGTACCGGTCGGGCATGGCGTCGCCCAGAACGTCTATCGGGTTGTTGACGTTGGCGGCGGGGGGGAGATTCTCAGCCAATCGGCCAATCGTTTCGTCGGTCAATTTGGCAAACGTCAGTCCCCTTCGTTCGATTGCGTCGGCTGCCATAATTCCAGGCCCGCCGGCATTTGTGATAACCGCGATGCTTGGACCGGCGGGTAAAGGTTGATTGACAAAGGCCTGTGCGTAATCGAACTGCGTCTTTATGGAGTCGCAACGGATAATACCGGAGCGGTCGAACCCGACATCGTAGGCAGTTTCGCTACCGGCGAGCGATCCGGTGTGAGAAGACGCAGCCTTGGCGCCTGCGCCCGTACCGCCTGATTTTATCAGCAGTATCGGCTTTTCCTGCGAGATGCGCTCCGCCTGTCGCACGAAGTCGTCACCGCCGGTGATGCTTTCCAGGTAGCCGGCGATAACCTTTGTGTTTTCGTCCTGGCCGAGCGCCTTGATAATATCGAGTTCGTTAACATCGGCCTTGTTCCCGATGCTGATAAGTGCGCTGAAACCGATGTCGTTTGCCTTGGACATATCGAGGATCGCCGTAACCAAAGCGCCCGACTGCGAGAGGTATCCGATGTGTCCGATTTTCGGTAAGTCCCCGCCGAAACTCGCATTGAGGCAACTTCCCGGAACCATGATACCCAGGCAGTTAGGCCCGATGATTCGAATCTTCGCGCTTTTTGCGATCTTAATGACCGATTGCTCGAGTTGCCGGCCTTCTGTGCCGACTTCCTTGAAACCGGCGGTGATGATTATCACCGATTTGACACCGACACCCGCGCATTCGGTCATAACCGCCGGAACGGCCTTGGCCGGTACGACGATTACTACCAGGTCCGGCACGGCGCCGATTGACTTGAGGTCCGGATAGCAGCGAAGACCATCCACCTCGTCGGCCTTGGGGTTGACCGGATAGATGTCGCCCTTGAACTGGCCGGAAATCAGACCGGCGACGATCTCGTGGCCGACTTTGCCCTTCTGCCGCGATGCGCCGACAACCGCGACAGACTCAGGATTAAAAAAAGATTCCATACTCATTTCGACAATCCATGTAAAGGGAACACGTTCGATTTAACCTTTTCAATTGTAGCGTTGATTTCGGGAGCCACCGCTCCGCGCTGCCGAGCGTCAGTCACAAGCATACGGTCTCTCAACCCGCCGTGCCAGTCTGTACTTTCGAGCATCACGCCACCCATGCCTATACTCATATCATCCGCCGCCTGGTCCTGGCCTGACAGAACGCTCCACGCCAGCGCCCATCCACGGGCGGTGTTCTCAATATTATATCCGCCGCCGCCGACGGCCAGGATCGGCTTGCCGAAATCCAGCACAGACCGCACCACATCGGCGTATGCGTTATTGGTCAATTTCAGGTGTGCCAGCGGGTCGCCCGACAGGCAGTCCATCCCAAGTTCCAGCACGATCACGTCGGGATCATACGCACCGATAAGCGGAAGCGCCACAGCGCGAAACGCCACGAGAAATGCTTCGTCGTAGGTATCTACCGGCAGGGGGACGTTGACACTGAAACCTTTGCCTTCGCCGGCGCCGATTTCACCTTCGAAACCCGTACCCGGAAAAAGCGTCTTGCCGCTCTGGTGAAACGACAGCGTCATAACGTCGGACCGATTATAGAACGCTTCCTGCACGCCGTCGCAATGGTGAACGTCCACATCGAGAAAGAGTACTCGCTTGCCCGCATCCGTCAGGTGAAGGCAGGCGAGCACCACGTCGTTGATGTAGCAGAAGCCTGAAGCCTCGGCTGGGTGTGCATGGTGATACCCGCCGGAGGGGTTAAATGCCACGTCAACCTCGCCGGAAAGGATCATTTTCGCTCCAATCAGACTTCCCCCGCAGGCCATCGCGGCGTATTCGTAAAGTCCGATATAGACGGGACATTCCGGCGTCCCCAGGCCCATGTGCAGGCCTTCGACGTCCAAGTCGCCTTTCGATGCCTTCTGAAGCACATCAAGATATGCGGGCGTGTGGAAGGTCTCCAGCGTACGTCTGTCGGCGGGTTCGGGCGCGACTTCGCGCCGACCTTCGCCGCTCAGCAGACCCATCGAAGCCAATATCCCGCGAGTCTTACCGGCCCGTTCGCTACTGAACGGGCAGTCGGACGGATAGTGATACTTCTCAATTTCAATGGAATGTATAAAAGCAGCCTTGGTCGGGTTCATCGTATCACAGCCCACAAATCCAGAAAGAACTGGTTACGCGCATTATATGGAATTAAGCAAATACTGAAAGAGTCTATCGAAATATTCATTCTCCATATTGTAATCGAGCCGGAGTCGGTTGCTCGGTTGTTTCGGCTGTGGTAGCATTATTGGTATGAAGATTCGCTGGAAACTACTGATTTTGCTGTTGGCGATTGCATTGGTGCCTCTTATTGCCGGGACCGTTTTGAACCGCGCCCATATGCGTCGTCTTGGAGCCCAACTGGCATCGGACAGACGGGAGATACTCACAAAAAACGCCCGACATCATCTCCGGCACATCGTGGACAACTACGGTGAGATACTCACACGCGATGCCGAGATTCTGGAGTATGCCCTGTACATCCAAGCCCACGAAGTCGAAGATAGACTTGCCGGGAATCCGCCGGAATCGCCACAACTGTTCTTTTCAAAAGACTACGACAAGGGCGTTAATCTACCGGAAGGCATAGCCTTCTCCGACAAGCACTTTCGTCTCGATTCGGAAGGTAAAACCGCCCCGATTCAGGTTACCTACGACCAGCAGGTTTGCGTCCTTGCGCCGGGGGTGAACCGAGAGGCTGTCGCCGACGACCTTGGGCGTCTCTCGACGATGCCGGAAGTGTATCGCCTCCTCCACAATTCCAACGCCACACGCATGTATTGGCAGTACACGTCGCTGGAGACGGGAATCCACACCTGCTATCCCGGACACGGCGGTTATCCGAGCGACTACGACTCGCAAAAACGCCATTGGTACGCCCAGGCGAGGGATAAAGATTCTCTCATCTGGACCTTGCCGGCGCCGGAGGTCTCTACGCGAACGATTGTGCTGACGCTGGCTACGCCTGTGCGTCGTCCTGACGGGTCATTTGCCGGAGTAACGGCCATTGACGTTCCGCTTGGCGGCATCTTCGGTGAACTGACGCTTCCGGAGCAATGGTCCGACGATGCGTCAACGGTGCTCGTTTTCCCAGGCCAGTCCGGCGACGAGACCGAGGGGAAACTGGTAATCCTTGCCCAGCAAAGTTACGCCGGACACGGAAAGGACTGGCGCGGGCCTGAACTGAAGCAGTATCTCGTATCCGAAGACGCCGACGAGTTGAAGGCGCTGATGAACGATGCGGTGGCAGGAAAATCCGGCGTGCGGAAGATGCGGTATAAGGGTCGGGAGGCCTTATGGGCCTACGGCGCCGGCAGAGCGAACGAGGCGTTTCCCGTCGTTATCGTGCCCTACGAAAAAGTCGTCGCTGAAGCCGCAGAGGCCGAAAAATACGTCCTGGACAGAATGGCTGACAACATGAAGATCGCGGGGGCCGTCATGTTCGGCGTTGTTATTGTGGTGGTAATTGTGGCATTTTTCATCTCGCGTAGCGTAACCAGGCCTCTGGTTCATCTCGCCGATGCCGCTGAAAAACTCGCAGCCGGCGATTACGGCGCAAACGTGCAAATACGAACCGGCGACGAATTGCAGCACCTTGGCGAGATATTTAATGACATGGGACCGAAACTTCGCCAACACGAGAGTATGCAACGGTCTCTGGCTGTGGCGATGGAGATACAACAGCAACTGTTACCACAGGAGTCGCCGAAGATAGACGGCTTTGATGTTGCCGGAACGAGCATCTATTGCGACGAGACCGGCGGGGATTACTACGACTTCATCGACCTTGTGGACCTTGGGGCCGGCAAACTTGGCATCGCCGTCGGCGACGTTACAGGGCACGGGATAGGAGCGGCCTTGCTGATGGCGTCGGCGCGGGGCGTTCTTCGCAGCCACGCCGGTAGGCACGGCGGAGACCTGAGCGAACTGTTCAGCGTGTTGAACACGCACCTTGTCAGGGACACCGGCGAGACGCGGTTTATGACGCTGTTTTACGGTGTGCTGGACGCGACGACTCGCTCGCTGAAGTGGACCTCCGGCGGGCACGACCCTGCCATCTGGTTGAGGCGAGGCATGGGGAAGATCGAAGAACTGCCCAACACCGGCGTGCCGCTGGGGATTCTCGAAGGCGCTACTTTCGAGCGAGTCGAACCTGTTACGCTGGAGGCCGGTGATGTCATCGCCATCGGCACCGACGGTATATGGGAGGCTGCCAATGCCGCCGGCGATATGTTCGGAAAGGACCGGATGCGAGAAGCCCTGTCAGCGTCGGCCGAAAAGTCCGCTGCCGAAATCCACACCGCCGTCGTCGCCGCCGTTCACGAATTCCTGGGACAAACGCACCAGCAGGACGACATAACACTGGTAATCATCAAAGCGCTGTAACGCCAAACGGCAAGCCGGTGTGAGGGCCGACTTGCCGCTTGGTAAGTATCAGGGAATTGTGCGTTATTTTATTTTTCCGACTGGACCACGCTACTGGAGGTCAGGAACCGGTCGGGTGGGACGATCCAGATTTCCACGCGGCGGTTGACCGGGTTGCCCTTGTTTCCGGCTTTGTTTGGTTCGACGGGGTGATACTTGCTGAATCCCATCGCTCCCATTCGCTTCTGGGCAACGCCGCCGATGGCGAGGACCTTCACGACGGCTCCGGCGCGGTGAAGCGACAGGCCCCAGTTGGACTTATGCGCCCTGACGGTCGCGGGCTTGACCAGCGGTATGTCGTCGGTGTGTCCTGCCACGTAAATATGGAATGTTTTGGC
>DAOVLV010000048.1 GCA_030631085.1 Planctomycetales bacterium
CAACCCCAACCCCAGCCAACCCAAAGCGTCGCATCGCTCGAACCAAGCAAGATACGCCTGTTCACATAAAACGCGCCACCAATCGCCGCTGTCCCTTGATTGCCTGAACGGTTTCGGTAGTCGAATCAAAATCGGCCACTTCGTTGATGTCGGCAAATACGGTCATTTCAATCTTGCTTGATTTTTTAACGTCTTGAAGGGCGACGCTTTACCCCTTTGGGTAACTGTCGCCGAATTACTTTCTTCTTCGTTTTGCGATCCGGGGTTACTGGCTTGGGAAGTTTCGCCTCCCATTCCGCAGGCAACGGCTTCAGCAGAAATATGGTTTTGCTTATCCCGAGTGCGTTGACATACCGCTTTGTGTCGGCGACATAGAGGGTTTTGTTGATTTCTACATAGGCCCCATCAACGAACCCTTTTGTATTGATGTCAGAAAGCCAAACGGTTGAACGTTTGCGAAATATTGAATAATTCCTACTCCCCGGGATATTTTTGGTGGTCATAGGGCCAGCCGCAATTTCAGTAATCATTTCTGTCTTGGATATCACCTGTAAAACCTTTGCGGATTTCACCATTGACGCCTGATGCAATTTCAATGGGCCATCGAATTCCGCCAGCAGTTTTATCGGCGGCATGTTGAGCGCGGCTGGTCGCGTCGCGGTCTTTATTTTCGGCCTGCGAATCTGTTCTTTGAGTCGCAGGATTTCCAAATCCTTTTTCTTCAAATCCGCTCGGAGGGATTCGAGAGTCGCACGGAGCATATTGTTTTCGGCCTTGAGAAGCCGGACCTGCGCCTGTAAGGCTGCGACCTTATCCGGCGCTTCTGCGACAGAGGGCGCTGTCAGCAGGGCAATAGCGCCGAAGATGATAATGACAGTGATGCTCGTGGCGATTTTCATGGTGTGTTTCCTTTCTCAAGGGCTACGGTAATCCGGCGTAAATAGCGCAGAATCTCATGGATTGCTAGGAACAAATCGCCTGTAACAAACAGGCAGAATGCGGGGAATAAAACGACAGGCAAAACAAGGTCGGCATCCTTCCTTGCGATATTTACGAAACCGAATATCAACCAAGATACTGCCGCGATGTTCAAGAGTACCCCGGCAATCCCCAAGCCATGTTCTGCTAAAGACGGCTTTTCTTTCTTTCGTTTCGGTGGTGCCAAGTCTCGCGCCGAGGACGGGACAGGAATCGAGACTGGGTGCTCACAAGCTGGACACTGCGCGGTCTTGCCAGCGTAGGCGTCGTGCGCCTCAAACAACTCTTTGCATCGTGGGCATTTTACTTTGATCATTGTCCTGCCCTGTCCAGTAATGACAACTGTCCGAGCGAGAGCGTGAACCAACAACCTGAAGGAAGTGAGGACCCGCGCCGGACGGCCAAAATTGATTCAGCGAAAAATCGAATTGTTGATTCACAACAAGATTTTATCATAAATCGTAGTTCTGTCAAGATCACAGCAACCGCAGAAGTTCCGGACCCGAACGTACGATTCTTTGAGGGCGGCCTCCCTGCGGTGCGGGATTGCCAGCGTGAACCTGCCGACCCCTGCGCCATTGAACCGTCACCCAACCCAAGCCGTTAGGGGCGAGAAAATCCTTGGAGGGGTTGTCGGCTACATAGACACACCCGGCGTGCGGGACGCGCAATGCCCGACGGATCGACTCAAACGCCCGAGGCGAAGGCTTCCACGCATCCCGACCCATCTGCTCAGTAAAGATAACTTTATGGAAGTATTTTCCCAACCCGATTGCCTGTAGTTTCAGTGGCTGGGCGGGCAGGAAGCCGTCGGAAATCAACCCCAGTTTCATCCTGCGTCGGCGAAGACCCGCCAGCACCGCCTCGACGCCCCGGCACGGACGAATGTCAGGCCTGTGAGAGCGATAAACCTCGATAAGTTGGTGAATATCTTTGCTCGTCAGACCCAGGTCGAAGTGCTTGCTGAGCGAGTCGAACATTCCTTCACGCCGGCCTGATACGAATCGCCGCCACATCCACTGCTCGAACGTTACACGCCGACCGGTCTGGTTACGGAGGTATTCACCCACAGCGGCGAATCCGCTGCGAACGTAATTGCGTTCGAGAAAGAGCGTGTCGTCCAGGTCGAAGACGACGGCTTGGATGCGACTGGGTCGTACGGACATGACAGTCATTTATCTTTTCACCGGCGTATCGAAACCCGGTAGTTCTGAAGGATTATCGGCATGGACGAATACTGCGTCATCGTATCGCAGCATTAGCATGTCCGGTTGGAATTTTCCCATCCCGGCCGATATGGGCATACCCAGCGTTTCTTCCAGAACGTATCTCGGTAAGTCCGCTCCGGCGTTAATTGACAACGGCGCGCCCCCGCCGAAACGCGGATTAATCTCGAAAAAGTGCGCTTTGCCGCCGGGGGGTCTTCGGCACTGAGCGTTGACGACGCCCCATAGACCGTCCAGATTTTCACCGAGACGGACACCGGCGTCGATCAATTCCTTCTCGTTAACGGTCAGGCCCTTCTCCACCTCGCCGGCGCGGATAGCCAACCGCTGACGAGGAACCACGCTGAGAACCTTTCCGCTACGACTTCGATAAATATCGAGCGTGTACTCCGCCCCGGGGACGTAATCCTGAAAGAGCATCAGGTTCCCATAGGTCGCCAGGTGGGCGTTCATCTCGGCTTCGGAATGAAGCTTGCCGGTCCCGATACTCGCCGAACCGCGAATCGGCTTGACGAAACACGGGAAAAAAGGCTTTTTCCTGAACTGCTCCAGAGAGAAGGTGCGAACGGTCTGAAGACCGATCCGTCGGAGAAACTTACTTGTGAGAGTCTTGTCCCGACACATCCCAATGGTCTCCGGAGAACCTATCATTACTTCGCAACCGATGGAGGAAAACTCCTCACGCCGGCGCGCCAGGCTGCGAAGGTCAAGGTCCGTCAGCGGAATAACAAGTCCGATACTTTCGGAAGTGCAGATTGTCAACAGGGCGGGAATGTATTCGACCGTCCCGGTCGAGGGAACCACTATACCCTTGTCGGCTTTATGGAATGCAGCCGATGCATTGGTTATATCCGTCGCCAGAATTTTTCCGGCTACGTTCAGTTCTTTCATTGCCCGACGGAAAGCCTCCAACAGGACGACTCGCCGACCGGCACAGGTGAACAGGATGTTCAGTTTATGTTCCGCCACACACGCCTCACTAAACTATACTCAAAACACCGGTTTTCTCTTACTGATAACATCGTCGTCTATAAAACACCGCCTGTTCATTCAAATCCGAAATCCAAATGTCCCAAACATTTTCGACAAGACCTGCCTGAAGGTGTTTTGGAAATTTGAATTTTGGTGATTCGATATTGTTTCGTATTTCGAAATTCGTATTTCGGATTTTAACGCTATTACTAAAGCGAACCTTCGCCGCCTGCGAGAAATGCACTCTGCCTTATTCAGAAATCTCCGTTACAGGTTTTCAGTGTACCAGTTAATCGCCTTGCGAATTCCGTCGGCGAAGAAGACCTTCGGTTCGTATCCTATCGTCTTTTTCGCCAGCGACACATCGGCCAAACTATGCTTCACGTCGCCGGCGCGAGTATCGGTATATTCGGCCTCGATGTCGGAATCCATCAGTTCATTCAACATGGCGAGAATTTCATTAAGGGTTGTGTGCGCATGGCAGGCGATATTGATCGCGGCTCCGTTGCAGACCTGGGCCGGTGCGTTTGCCGCCAACCAGTTCGCCTCGCAGACGTTGTCGATATAGCAGAAGTCCCGGCTTTGTTCGCCGTCGCCGAAGACCACGGGTTTTTGACCTTTGAGTATGCTTGATACGAAGGCGGGGATCACCGCTGCATACGCGCCCTCGGGGTCCTGGTAACGCCCGAAAACATTGAAATAGCGCAGACACAGCGTTTCCATACCGTAACAGGCGGCATAGGCTCGCATGTAAGACTCACAAGCCACCTTGTTTGCAGCGTATGGACTGATCGGTAGCGGCGCCATAGCCTCATGCTTGGGAGATTCCTCGCGGTCGCCGTAAGCCGCTGAACTCGCCGCAAAAATGACCCGCTTCACCCCGCCGGCCCTGGCCGATTCAAGCACCGTCAGCGTACCGTTGACGTTGACGTCGTGACTTATGAGCGGTTCCTTGACGCTTCGCGGGACCGACCCCAATGCCGCCTCGTGAAAAATCGCGGACGCGCCGGCGACGGCTTTGTCCATCGTGTCTCTATCGCGAATGTCGCCTTCGATAAATTCAATCTTATCGACGAAATCGGCGATATTCTGACGCTTTCCGGTGGCGAAATTATCGACAACAACAACGTCATGCCCCTTCGCCAGGATGTACCTGACAAGATTGGAACCTATGAAACCCGCACCACCAGTAACCAGATATTTTGCCATGTTTCCCTTTCTTGTTTGCACGTTTCTGTGCGTCGCTCAACTACCATCCCGACCCCCTCATTCGCGGCGCGACGTACCTTGTAATGAACCTTGGGCTGGTGGAGTCCATGTGCCCGCCGTGGTTCCCGCTGGACGACATTCCACTGTGCCAGGGAACTTCGTGGAGTCCCGACGGGTTCTTATCGAATCCGCCAAGCCCCGCTGAACGCGCACGTCCACCATCGACGTTTCCGACGAAAAGGGTCGCGCCGAGGATCTCGTCACGCCCGGAATAAAAATTCACAATCCCACTCCGGCAATGCGCCAAGGCCTTGGTAAGGTTGTAGTTTCCGGAGATACTGGCCGACAGAAGCACCAACCCGTCGATTTTCCGGTTTTCCTCCAGTTGTTCAGCGGCAAAGACAGCGACGCCACCGCCGCCGCTATGCCCGATTATCCAGACCGGTTTTCCGGGATGGGCATCCTGATAATTTTCGATGAATCTGGCGATTCTTCCCCCGGCAAGATGGTTACCGAGGAAATCCGCCTGGTTCAAAAACATCCCGGCCAATGGGATGGGGCGCCCCCATCGGTAAATCGGGATGGCGGACCTGACCCCAGCCGAAAGAAGCCCCCGGCGAATGTTGTAACTGTTGGCCCCTTCGCCCTCAATGCCCGGAAGGATAATAACAAGCCCCTGATCAAGCCTGGCGTCGGTAACATATTCATCGTTAGTCGGCGAGCATCCTGCAAGAACCGACACCACCAAAACCAATGCAACCATCGCAATTTTCATAATCTATTTCCCGATAATACCACCGGAATCAACATCGCGGCAATGTACCAGAACGCGCCCGAAAAACCAAGGCTTTTGATGTTGTTCTTTATTTTTCAAGGTTTTTTAACGACGGATCGCAGCAAACGGCGCATCTTCATAAATCAACTCGTATGCGGGTCGTGAGTATTCGGCGAGTAATCATTGTAACCTTTTTCGATTATCTCATGGGCCTGTTTTATCCGCTTGTCCGCCGGCGGGTGGGTTCGGGGTATTTCAGCCATTCCCCAGTGGTTGCACCCTGCCTTTGTCATATATCGGATACCGAGTTCGTCGGCTTGATATCTTACCGTCGCGCCCCGGACGGGGTTAGAAAATTTTCTCGCCGAAGGCGTTTTTAACTCTTGAAATGCTTCGGAAATAGTCGAAAAATTATGTTTGCGTTCGAAGCCTGCAACGGAGTAAATAGTTTCAGTGGTCAACATTAGTATGGTGATGCGATGTCGAAGAACAAACCTGATGATTTGGGATCGGAAGACTTTGGCGGATACGTGCCTGTGGTGTACGCCCATTCCTTTGAACAGGCCGACTGGTACTGCCAACTTCTGGAGGACCACGACATACCGGCGATAATGGACGAGGACTACGAACCTCCACCCGCTCGGAGCAAACGGCAACATAGGGGCGTGCCGATTCTCGTCCCCGAATCAATGTTGACCGATGCCAAAGAGTGCATATCGCAACTGGATGAAATAGGAAGCTTCTGCGAAGAAGACGACGACAATGACTCCGAAGACGAATTCGGACCCGCCGACGGCTTCGAGACAGAACGCCACAACGACGAAGAAAATGAATATTTCTAGTTTGCAGAACCCTGCACTTACAGAAGCATCGTGCCGATAAAAGAGTCAGAGAAAGATGTATCTTACGGGAGATTAACACTTGGCTGAAGATAAAGCATCTGCGAAGAAGCCGGATCAGGACAGCGCCGATTTGACGGACGAGAAGCGTAAAGGTGAAAATCGACGCAAAGAGTCGGAACGGCGGATTAATGTCGTCGAGCAGCGTGTGGGGCTGAACCGTCGGCGCGGTCCGGGACGCCGACGAAGCGAATCCCGAAAGGCCGCTGAAGAAGGCGAAATGACCGACGAGCAGTTCGAATTCCTCATGGCAATCAACCGGTACAAAAGCGTCAATAACCGCCCGTTCCCCACGTGGACTGAAGTTCTTGACGTAATTCACGCAATCGGATATAGAAAGGTTGCAGAACCGCAGGATATCGAGTAGAATATACAAGATGGGATTACTCTGCTATGATTGGTAGCGAACAATTTAGTCTTGCCGTTCAGGTCGCAGCGGTTGTGGCGCCTGTGGCGGTTTATTTCCTGCTCCTGGGACTGCTCAACAGTCGGCCCAATCCCCAGATACTCGCCGCCCGCAGCGACTTTATCCTGCTCAACGCAGCCTTCGCCCCTGTGTTCTGCGTGCCCGTGCTGAATTATTTCGGGGCGTCCGTCTGGGCGCTGCCGGCGGTAATCGGCGTAATGATCTCCGTTGCGATAGTGCTGGCGCCGCGACGGGCGGGTAACTGGGTCGTCTATAACATTACCCTCCCAGCCGCCCTTCGCGCAGCAGAGCGAGCACTGAAGGAAATGGGCGAACCCTTCGAGCGACGAAACAAAAGCCTCACGTTGCAGAAAAAAAACTTCGTGCTGAAATTTTCAGCCATGCCGCTGCTGAGAA
Source organism: Planctomycetales bacterium (assembly GCA_030631085.1). GTDB lineage: Bacteria > Planctomycetota > Phycisphaerae > SM23-33 > SM23-33 > JAUWNJ01. The sequence continues at coordinate 6,883 of DAOVLV010000048.1, forward strand.
ATGTCTCGATTTCGACCGAAGGCGACGAAGTAGTCGATTTCGGCGAAAAATTTGAAAAACTTATCTCCTTGCAACTGGCTGAGATACCAACCGTCGCTACGCCCATGGCCGTTACATTCCTGCTGATCGCCACGGCAATGCTGGTCGCACCGCTCGGGCTACTGGCGGACAGGATGCCCGAAATGGTTCGTATCATCACAGACCTCATCAGGTAACTCCCTTCATCAGGAATAGCCAAACCGGTTGCATTCCAGCCCTCGGTCGCATTACCAGAAAAATCAAATTTCACTTGACGAAATCGCCATCTCCGCGTATAATGAGTTCAGTTATGGACTCTGTCAGGCGAGCAATGCTCATGCCGCTGGACAGGAGGCTCATCGACCCTTTGCCTGTATTTGTTTGCGAGGCAAACGAGAGGGTACTTATGTGAAGGCTGCTGGGGTGCGGAGATTCGGCGAGGAGGCCGAATTCCCCGCACCGGCAGTCTTTTTTATGCGCATCAATCATCGCTTGCTACCCCAACACGTGCCAAAGCATCACGGCGTTGAATATGGCGTGCATGAATATCGGGCTGAACAATCGTCCCGTCCGCTCGTAGTTGTACCCCAAAGCCACACTCAGCAGGAAAAGCGCGGGCATGTCCTTATAGATGGGCACATGAACTGCTGCGAACAGGACCGACGTCGCCAGTATCGCGGGCCAGGGACCGCCGAGATGCTTGCGAAGCAGCGATTGGACAAGACCGCGAAAAAACAACTCCTCCCCGATCGGCGCAAGGACAGTAATAACGACAAACACCACAACCACCCACGCCGTCGATGCCTGGCGGACAAACCCCAGGGCGGGATGCTCCGTCAGATCAATAGGCAGGATGCCCTTGTCGGCCAGATATTTCGTCAACATCAATGCCGCGATGCACAGCGGAAGGATCGCCAGAAATCCGACAATCCCACGTCCCGTATCACTGAGCCATCTTCGGGTGCTGAATCCCAACCCGCGCCTCACGCCGCCGGAAAACGTCATCGACGCGACAACCATCACACCGACGATAAGAACAATCAGTCCAGCCCCCGTTGCCGGAAGACCCACGGTCATCGGAACGGGCTTACCTGCGACTAACTTGACGCCCTGCCAGGCCGCTATGACCAACATCCCCAGCCGAACGACAATCACGTGCGCAAAGTACACCGCGAAAATGTGCAGAATATGCAGCGAGTTAGACCGACCCGGCGTGTCAGATAGAAGAAACTTTTCAGGACGCAACAGGCGGAAAAATGTCCAGACCGCAAGCACGCAAATCCCCATCGCCAGAAGCACAAGCATCCTGCCTGTCAATGCCTCGTCGCTCGACGGATGCGTCGTCGCCGCCAGTATCAGACTAACTAAACCGTTTGACATCGTTTCGGCTGCCTTTTAATGTAACCTTTCATGGCTGGGAATATATTAGACCGAATCGTCGAAACCAAGCGGAAAGAAATCGCACGCCTCAAACGCGACCACCCGATCGAGCAAATCCAAGCCGGTATCGCCGACGCGCCGCCGGTGCGGAACTTCTTCGCCGCATGTACACGCAAGGGCGAAAAACTCCTCAACGTCATTGCCGAAGTCAAAAAGGCTTCGCCGTCGGCAGGGGTAATTCGCGCTGATTTCGATCCCGCCAAAATCGCCCGAAAATACGCAGACGCCGGTGCCGACGCCATCAGCGTCCTGACCGACGAACAATACTTCAGCGGTTCGCTCGACGACCTCCAAGCCGTCCGCCAGGCCGTCAGCCTTCCCGTCCTGCGAAAGGATTTCATCATCGACCCGTACCAGGTCTTCCAAAGCCGAGCCGCCGGGGCAGACGCGATACTCCTGATAGCAGAGTGCCTCACGCCCGGCAAACTGACCGACCTGATGATATTGGCTGCTTCGCTGAAACTCACCTGCCTGGTCGAAACCCACAGCCCCGACAACTTCATGCGCATCCGGTCGATGATCGGCTTCCCGCACGCATCCTATAGTTTGCTCGGAATCAACAACCGCGACTTGACGACGTTCGAGACGGACATCGCCACGACTCTCCGCCTGGCGGAACTCGTCCCCGATCGGACGGTGCTCGTGAGCGAATCGGGAATCAAGACGCGAGCCGACACGGAGCGTCTGGCCGACGCGGGCGTCAATACCGTCCTGATAGGACAGACGCTCATGCAGGCCGACGACGTAGCGGCGAAGATGGACGAACTTTTCGCGCCGTAGCGGACAGCCCCCCTTCATCAGCAACCCTCGCCCCGGCCACCCACCGCCAAATCTCCAACCCAAAGCC